>NZ_JAALDV010000013.1:0-4684 GCF_014145045.1 Dietzia sp. DQ12-76 | reverse complement strand
GCCGCTCCGTCGGCGAGGCCCGCCGCGGGAGTAGAGGGACCGATGGCGCGGCCGCCCGGGGTTGC
This sequence comes from Dietzia sp. DQ12-76, assembly GCF_014145045.1. Classification (NCBI taxonomy): domain Bacteria; kingdom Bacillati; phylum Actinomycetota; class Actinomycetes; order Mycobacteriales; family Dietziaceae; genus Dietzia; species Dietzia sp. DQ12-76. Next base: position 4,619 of record NZ_JAALDV010000013.1, on the reverse strand, counting down.
CTAGGGTTCCGGTGGACCGGACTGACCTGGAGGCCACGTGTCCACACTCGATCTGTTGCTCGCGACGGTCGGCGCGCTCGGCGTCGTGATCGTCGCGGTGTCCGCGCGACTCCACCGGTGGCCCGTGTCGGAGCCCCTCATCGCGCTCGGGGTCGGCATCGTCCTGGGGCCGGCGGTCGCCGGGGTTCTCGACGTCCCCGACATCGTCGCCGACCCCTCGACGCTCCATCGCGGCGCGGAGATCCTTCTCGCCGTCTCCGTGATGGGTGTGGCGCTGCGTTATCCCTTCTCGGCGATACGACGTCACTGGCGGCGTCTGGCCCTCCTGCTGCTGGTGGTGATGCCGGCGATGGCGCTCATCTCCACCGGTCTGGCGATCTGGGCGCTGGGCATCCCCATCGCGGTGGCGTTGCTCTTCGGCACCGCGATCTGCCCCACGGACCCCGTTCTGTCCTCCGCGGCGGTGACCGGCGACGCCGCCGAGCGGGACCTGCCCGAAGACGACCGGCAGCTGCTCTCACTCGAATCGGGGGCGAACGACGGATTGGCCCTTCCTCTCGTCGTGATCGCGCTCGCCGTGGCGACCCCGCTCACCGCCGGGCAGGCCGCCCTGGAGATCGGCTGGCAGATTCTCGGGGCCCTGGCGTTGGGTGTTCTCGCCGGGGTGGCGGCGGCCAAGGCCCTCCATTTCTCGGAGCGCCACGACGCCGCCGAGAACGGCCCGATTCTCATGTTCACCCTGCTGTTGGCCCTCCTGGTCCTGGGCTGCTCGGGCCTGCTGGGAGTCAACGGGGTGTTCGCCGCGTTCGTCTCGGGACTGGCCTTCAACCTGACCAGTGCCGGAAACGAGAGGCGGGTGGAGGTGGAGATCGACGAGGCGATCAACCAGTTCGCGGTCCTACCGTTCTTCCTGGCCCTGGGGGCGATGCTGCCGTGGGCGGAGTGGGCGCGGTTGGGGTGGGGAGCGGTGCTGCTCACCGTCGCGGTGCTCGTACTCCGGCGTCCGCCGGTGCTTCTCGCCCTCATGCGTCCCCTCGGACTGCGCGTTCGCGATGCCGCGTTCCTCGGCTGGTTCGGTCCGGTCGGCGTCGCGGCGGTGTTCTACCTGACCGAGGAGGCGTCCCGGGCGGGTCCGGATTCGCTGCTGCTCGGCGTGGGCACCCTCATCGTGGTGGCCAGCACCCTCGCCCACGGCGTTACCGCGGCTCCCGGTCGTGCGGTGTTCAGAGCCGCCGGTCGACGCGACGACCGGGCCACCGATCACTCCTGCTGAGGGTGCTGCGCACGTCAGGCGGTGCCCGCGTCCGCGTTCCCGGCCTTCCAGGTCTCCCACGGGATGTTCCAGTCACCCAGGCCGTCCCACCCCGGCAGCGTCGGGCCGACCGTGCCGGAGACCTCGAAGATGTCGCCCCGCTTGGCGTTGTCGTAGAACCACTTCGCATCGGCCGTGGTGACGTTGAGGCACCCGTGGCTGACGTTCTGGCTGCCCTGGGCCCAGACGGACCACGGCGCGGCGTGGACGAAGATGCCGCTGTACGACATCCGCGTGGCGTACTGCACCGGGGTGCGGTAGCCGTCCGGCGAGTCGACCGGAACGCCGTAGGTCGAGGAGTCCATCACCATGGAGGCCAACTTCTCCCCGATCACGTACGTGCCGTTCGGCGTCGGGGTGTCGGCCTTGCCCATCGAGGTGGGCATGGTCTTGATCACCTCGCCGTTGCGCTCGACCACGATCTGCTTGGTCGAGTCGTCGACCCGGGAGATGACCGCGTCACCGATCTGGAAATCGCTGCGCACGTTCTCCTGGCCGTACATCCCGCCGCCCAGGTCCTTGCCGTAGATGTCCACGTCGACGTCGATCGTGGTTCCCGGCGCCCAGTACTCGGCCGGACGCCACCGGACCTCCTGGTTGGACACCCAGTAGAAGGCACCCTCCACCTCTGGCTCGGTCCGGATGTGGATGTTGTCCTGCGCCGCGCGACGGTCCGCGATCGGCTCGTCGAACATCACCGCCACGGGTTGGCCGATGCCCACCGTCGCACCCTGACCCGTCGTGAGATACGCGGCGGTGAGGACACGGGGAGTGACGGTGCTGAACGTAACGGTGCTCCGGGTGACCAGACCGGCGTCGTCGGTCGCGGTGGATTCCAGCGTGTACTCGCGGCTGTATCCAAGGTCTTCGGTGGTCCGCCACTCGGTGAGATCCGGGTTGAACTCTCCCTGGACCTGCACGCCCTCCGGGTTGCGCATGACCACCGAATCGAAACGGCCGTCTCTGGCGGTGAGCACCACCGGCTCCGCGGGGTTGGCGTCGAGCGACCCGTCCTCCACGGAGACGTCGATCACCGCGGACGGCTCCGCGGGGGCCTCGGCGACCTGGCCGTCGTCCGCTCCCCCTGACCCGATGGTGCACCCTGTCAACACGAGGGAGCCCGCGAACACGGCGGCCAGCGCGATCCGGGATCTCGACCGCGCGCGGGCCCGGCGTCTGGTCCGATCCGTGTGGCGCACGTTCACTAATGGCCCCTTCCGAGCGTCATGTCCCTTCAGACCATGAACTGAGCCAGAGGGATGTCTTCACAAGTATGCATGCGTCCGCCACTGCATTTCATATCGAATTGATAAAGGATCACCGCCTCCTGGCCCGTCTACCCCCGTCCTGACCAGGCGATTTCGTGTTGACGGCGGGGCCCTGTTACTGTTTCTCTCGCACCACGCGGGCGCCATTAGCTCAATTGGCAGAGCAGCTGACTCTTAATCAGCGGGTTCGGGGTTCGAGTCCCTGATGGCGCACAGAAGCGAGAGGCCCTCCCCGGTCGGGGAGGGCCTCTCGTCGTCGTGGTTCCGGTGAGCGGGCCCGGCGCGGTGAGCGGGCCGGGCGCGCCGACTCAGGCCCGGCGCGCCTCGAGATAGGCCTCGATGCGACGACGCTCCTTGCGCTTGTTGGCGATCGACACCGAGATGCCGCCGAGGATCAGCGCCGCCACTCCGCCGAGCACTGCGAGTACCCGGGGATCGGTGAGGGCGGCAACGGCCCTCTCCTTACCCTCTTCGGCCAGGTTCTTGGGATTGACCCGGTCGACGATCTCGTCCAACGTCGTCGCGAGATCGTCACGCGCCTTGGCGATGTCGCCTTCGATGCTGTCGTAACTCCTGGACACGAGACCTCCGTCAATCGCTCGTCACGCGGCTGGCCGCGGATTCTGGACCCCGCCCACGGTACTGCACCCGCCGATGATCCGCGCCCGCGCGCCGACGCATCGGATAGGTTGGTGTGATCACAGACCCCGACCCGACTCCAGGAGCACCGGTGACCACACCACGGCTCGAGGTGGGCCAGACCGCCCCCGACTTCACCCTCCCCGACGCCGACGGAAACCCCACGTCGCTGCAGGACCTGCTCACCGCGCACGGGCGCGTGGTCGTGTACGTCTACCCAGCCGCTCTGACGCCCGGCTGCACCACCGAGACCGTGGACTTCGAGGGAGCCCTCCAGGAACTGCGGGAGGCCGGTATCGGGGTGGTGGGGGTGTCACCCGACGCGCCGGAGAAGCTCCAGCGCTTCCGGGACAAGCACGGCATCACATTCCCTCTGCTGTCCGATCCGGACAAGACCATGCTCACCGAGTGGGGCGCGTTCGGCGAGAAGAAGAACTACGGCAAAACCGTGATGGGCGTGATCCGCTCGACGTTCGTCGTGGAGTCCGACGGAACCCTCTCCCTGGCCCGGTACAACGTCCGGGCCAAGGGTCACGTGGCCATGCTCTCCAAGCTCCTCGGCGTGGACCTGCCCGAACCCGCGGAGGGCTGAGTTCACCCATGCCGGCCGAACCGCACGAGCGGATGCAGGACCAGACCCCGGACTCTGTTGACGAGGCCGTCCAGGATGAACCGAACATCCTGGTGCCCCGGCGCCGGCCCATCCAGGAGAGGAGCCGGCGCAAGTTTCAGGCACTGCTGTCCTCCGCCCGCGATGTGCTGGTCGAGGTGGGATTCGATTCGTTCACCTGCGAAGAGGTGGCCTCCCGCGCGGGAGTGCCGATCGGGACGCTGTACCAGTTCTTCGCCAACAAATACGTGCTGGTGTGCGAGCTGGACCGCCAGGACGCGCACAGCGTGATCGAGGAGGTCGAACGCTTCGCGCAGAAGATCCCCGCGCTGGACTGGCCGGAGCTGCTCAACGACTTCCTCGACCACCTGGCGGATCTGTGGCTGCGCGATCCCTCCCGGCGAGCGGTCTGGCTGGCCACGCAGGCCACCCCTGCCACTCGAGCCACCGCCGCGGTCAACGAGCGCGAGCTGGCCAGGATGATCGCCAGCGTGCTCGCCCCGCTCATGCCGTCCACCGAACGGCAGCGCCGCGCCTTCATGGCCGAGGTGCTGGTCCACGTGTCCTATTCGATGCTCAACTTCTCCGTCAGCGCCGGCTCCGCCACGGGCGAGGACATCCACGACGCCACCGTCACCGAACTCAAGCGGATGCTCACCGCGTATCTCTGGCTGGCGGAGAAGGAGGCCCAAGCGGACTGACGCCGTCGGCACAGGCGGCGCTTCGCCCCTCGGATTCGCCTGCGCCCCCGGAGGTACGCGGGCGCATCGCGGTCCGAGGGGCGTATCGC
>NZ_JAALDV010000138.1:0-5721 GCF_014145045.1 Dietzia sp. DQ12-76 | reverse complement strand
AAGGCGGCGGCCGTGGTGCGCGGGGAGGCCGACGCCTACATCCACGCGGGCGGCCAGTACCAGTGGGACTCGGCCGCGCCGGCGGGCGTGGCCCTGGCCAGGGGGTTCGTCGCCGTGCGGGTGGACGGCTCCCCGCTGGAGTACAACGTCGCCGAGACCTATCTGCCGGACCTGGTGGTGTGCCGCCCGGACCTGGCCGAGGCGATCCTGGAGGCCATCGCGTCGGCGTGAGCGGTCACCTGCTGGTGATCAGGGCCCCCGCGATGGCCGCCATGAACGCGTCCTTGGCCAGGCTCATGCCCTCCTGGGACGGGCGGATGCCGTCGGACTCGGTCATCGAGGGGTTGCGGAAGTACATCGACAGCAGGCCCGCGGAGAAGGTGCCGAGCGCGGCGCCCGCGAGGCGCGGTGACACGACGGGCGTCAACAGGGCCGCGCCGATGCCGATCTCGGAGTAGGCGACGAACTTCCCGAACGTGTCCGGTTCCATCTTGGTCACCTGGGGCACGCCGGTGGCGGCGAAGCCCTGGAGGCCCTCGGCGGACTCGGTGGGCAGGTTCCGCTTGGACAGTCCCGAGTTGAGGACGAAGGCGCCGGTGACTCCGCGGAGGATGGCGTTGGACAGGCTCATGAGTGCTCCTGGAGGGTCGGGGTCGCGGGTGCTGCGACACAGGTGATGTCACGCTTTGGTGATGTGGCACCGACGAGGGTAACGCACGGGACCGGCACGTCACCCCCGCAGGAGATCGACCCCAGAGGATGCGCGTGGGGGTCGCCGGTGGAACAGTCACCTGCATGAGCGCGAACAGCACCCGAGACATCACCGACAAGCCCGACCCGGAGGCCGACCCCGACGCCGGCAAGCCCGAGTCGCCCACCTCGCTCAAGGCGGGGACCTGGAAGATCGGCCTGACGCGCGCCGCCGCGGAGTTCTCCAAGGACAAGTGCACGGACCTGGCCGCCGCGCTGACCTACTTCGCGGTGCTCTCGATCTTTCCCGCCCTGTTGGCGGTGGTGTCGCTGCTCGGGGTGTTCGGGCAGGGGCAGGAGACCGTCAACGCCGTGATGGAATTGTTCGAGGGCGCCGCGCCGGAGGAGACGCTCGCCGCGCTCCGCGGGCCGATCGAGTCTCTGGTCAATACCCCCGCCGCCGGCGTCGCCCTGGTCACCGGTCTGCTGGGTGCACTGTGGACGGCGTCCGGGTACGTAGGGGCCTTCGGGCGGGCGATGAACCGCATCTACGAGGTCGAGGAGGGGCGTCCCTTCTGGAAGCTCAAGCCCGCCATGGTGCTCCTCACCGCCGTGCTGCTCCTCCTCGTGTGCCTGGCCGGGCTCATGCTCGTCGTCAGCGGCCCCGTCGCGGAATGGGTGGGTGACCTGGTGGGTCTCGGTGAGACCGCGGTGACCGTGTGGGGCATCGCCAAGTGGCCGGTGCTGGTCCTCGTCGTCGTTGTGATCCTGGCCGCGCTCTACGGGTTCTCGCCCAACGTCAAGCAGCCGAAGTTCCGATGGGTCTCCCTCGGCGCGGTCGTGGCGCTGCTGGTCTGGGCCGTCGCCACCGCGGGGTTCGTGTTCTACGTGTCCAACTTCTCCAGCTACAACGCCACCTACGGCTCGCTGGCCGGCGTCATCATCTTCCTGCTCTGGCTCTGGATCACCAACAACGCGCTGCTCTTCGGGGCCGAGGTGGACGCCGAGGTGGAGCGGGCCCGCGAGCTGCAGGCCGGACTGCACGCCGAGGAGACCATCCAACTCCCGCCGCGGGACACCACCGCCAGCGACAAGGCCGAGGAGAAGCGACAGAAGACCATCGACGACTCCGCCGACATCCGCCGCGAGGCCCAGGCGGAACAGGCGCGCGACTCCCACTGACGTCGCGCGCCGCGCGGCGGGAGGCGCGAGGCGCTGTCGAGCAGCCACAATCGGGGTATGAACTCCTCCGGCGGGACCGCGTCGACCGCCCGACGCCGACTCCGCACCGTCCGCCTGGTCCTCGAACGCTCGGTGGGTGAGTTCTTCCGCGACCGTGGCCCCGATCAGGCGGGGGCGCTCACCTTCTACGGTGTGCTCTCGCTCTTCCCCGCACTCCTCGTGGTGGTCTCACTGCTCGGGGTGCTCGGTCAGGGCGCCAGGACGGTCGATGCCCTCATGGGCATGCTGTCCGACGTCGCCCCGGAGGAGATCCTGGATCCGATCCGGGACCCGGTCGAGGCGGTCGTCACGACGCAGGCCGCCGGCACGGCGCTCGTGGTCGGTGTGGTGATCGCGCTATGGACCGCATCCCGCTACGTGCGCGCGCTGGGCCGGGCGATGAACCTGGTGTTCGGGGTCGAGGAGGGGCGCCCGCCCTGGCGGCTGGTGCCCGTCGGTCTGCTGCTCACGGCGTTGCTCGTCGTCCTCGTGGCAGTGGGCGGACTGGCGCTGGTGTTCACCGGACCGATCGCCGAGACCGTGGGCGGGTGGATTGGTCTGGGAGAGACGGCACTGGCCGTGTGGGGCCTGGCCAAGTGGCCCGCGGCCCTCGTCTCCGCGGTTCTCGCGCTGGCGATCCTCTACCGATTCGCGCCCAACGTCGCCGGACGGAAGTTCCACTGGGTGTCGCTCGGGGCGGCCGCGGCGCTGCTCATCATGGGAGTCGCCACCGCCGGGTTCGGCTTCTTCGTCTCCCATTTCGGCAACTTCAACCGCTCCTACGGTTCGCTCGCCGGGATCATCGTGTTCCTGGTGTGGCTGTGGCTGGTCAACATGGCGGTGCTCTACGGCGCGCGTCTGGACACCGAGGTGTTGCGCATCCGCCAGCTCCGGTCCGGCATCCCGGCAGAGGAGAACGTGCAGGTTACCCCGAGGGACACCACCGCGAGCGATTTCTTCGCACGCAGGCGGGCCAGGATGCTCGAGGAGTACCGCGGGCTCCGACGCGAGCCGGAGGAGCCCACGGAGGCGGGGCGTGCACGACGGTAGGGTTGCCCGTATGCGCCTCGTCGTCACCGGGGGAGCCGGGTTCATCGGCGCCAACTTCGTCCACACGGTCATCCGCGAGCACCCGGGTGCCCACGTCACGGTGCTGGACGCGATGACCTATGCCGCCAATCGCGCGAGTCTGGCCGGACTCCCGTCGGATCGGGTCGAGCTGGTGGAGGCCGACTGCGCGGACCCCGCCGTCACCGACCGGCTCGTCGCGCAGCTCACGGGGCCTGACGACGCGGTGGTGCATTTCGCCGCCGAGAGCCACAACGACAACTCGCTCGCCACCCCGTGGCCGTTCGTGCACTCCAACATCGTGGGCACCTACGCCGTGCTCGAGGCCTGCCGCGGCCACGACGTGCGCCTGCACCACGTGTCGACCGACGAGGTCTACGGCGACCTGCAGCTGGACGATCCGGACAGGTTCACCCCGGCCACCGCCTACAACCCGTCGAGCCCGTACTCGGCCACCAAGGCCGGCGCGGACATGCTGGTCCGCGCGTGGGTCCGGAGTTTCGGTGTGCGCGCCACGATCAGCAACTGCTCCAACAACTACGGCCCGTACCAGCACGTCGAGAAGTTCATCCCGCGGCAGATCACCAACCTTCTCACCGGGCAACGCCCCCGCCTCTACGGCAGTGGAGCCAACGTGCGGGACTGGATCCATGTCGACGACCACAACTCGGCCGTCCTGCGGATCCTGGCCGGCGGCGAGCCGGGCCGCACCTACCTCGTCGGCGCCGACGGCGAACACTCCAACCTGCAGGTCATGCACATGATCTGCGAGCTCATGGGTGCCGCCGGTACGGACGGCGATCCCGGTTTCGACCACGTCACCGATCGTCCCGGCCACGATCTGCGGTACGCGATCGACGCCACCGCCACCCGCGAGGAGCTCGGGTGGGAGCCGCAGCACACCGACCTGCGGGACGGGCTGGCCCAGACCATCGAGTGGTACCGCGAGAACCGGGACTGGTGGGAGCCGGTCAAACAGAGCGTCGAGGCCCGGTACGCCCGGACGGAGAGGGTGCTGTGAAAGGCATCGTCCTGGCCGGCGGCAGCGGCACCCGGCTGCGTCCGCTGACGTTGGCGACGAGCAAGCAGCTCATGCCGGTCTACGACAAGCCGATGATCTACTACCCGCTGTCCACCCTCATGCTGGCGGGAATCCAGGACATCCTTCTCATCACCACGCCCGAGGACGCGCCGCAGTTCCGGCGGCTGCTGGGCGACGGCAGTCAGTTCGGCATCACCCTGAGCTACGTGGAGCAGGCCGCCCCCGAGGGGCTGGCGCAGGCGTTCGTGCTGGGAGCGGAGCACATCGGCGACGATGCGGTGGCGCTGATCCTGGGCGACAACATCTTCTACGGCCCTGGGATGGGGACGCAGCTGCGCAGGTTCGCCGACCTCGACGGCGGCGCCGTGTTCGCCTACCGCGTCTCCAACCCGGGCGACTACGGGGTGATCGACTTCGACCCGGACGGTCGCGCGATCAGCCTCGAGGAGAAGCCTCAGAACCCGTCCTCCGACTTCGCCGTACCGGGCCTCTACTTCTACAGCGCCGATGTGGTGGAGGTGGCGCGGAACCTCGAGAAGTCGCCGCGCGGGGAGTACGAGATCACGGATGTCAACCGCCACTACCTCGAGGCGGGCCGACTCCGGGTCGAGGTCCTCCCGCGCGGCACGGCGTGGTTGGACACCGGCACCCACGACTCTCTGCTCGACGCGGGCAACTACGTGCGGACCATCGAGGACCGGCAGGGCCTGAAGATCGGCTGCCCGGAGGAGGTGGCGTGGCGGATGGGGTATCTCGGCGACGACGAGCTCACCTCCCGCGCCCACGACCTCGAGAAGTCCGGGTACGGGGCCTACCTGCTCGACGTGCTCCGCCGCGAGAAGGGTCGGCACCTATGAACGGCGGCCATCCGGACGATCAGCATGCACAGCCGCTCCCCCCGATGCACGCCCGCCTGAGCAGCGGTGCACGCCGGAGTGCATCGGGAGGAGCGGATGCGGAGGGGGCGGGCGAACCCGTCCGCCCCGCCGGGCTGCCGAGAATCCTCGTCACCGGCGGTCGCGGGCAGCTCGGTCACGCGCTCTCCGGGGTGGCACACGCCCCGGGCCGTGACGAACTGGACATCACCGATCCCGCGTCGATCGCCGCGGCCCTCGATCGCCATGACCCGGAGGTCGTCGTCAACGCGGCGGCGTACACGAACGTCGACGAGGCCGAGACCGACGAGGCGGGCGCCCGGGCGATCAACACCGACGGCGCGGAGTCGCTCGCCGCGGCCTGCCGCGATCGCGGGATCCGGATGGTTCATATCAGCACCGACTACGTCTTCTCCGGTGAGATCCCCGGAGGAGGCGACCCGGCCACCGCTCCTGCGCTCGAACCCACGGACCCGACCGCCCCCTCCACCGCGTACGGGCGGACCAAGGTGGCGGGGGAGCGGGCTGTGCTGGGGGCTCATCCCGAGGCGACGATAGTCCGCACCGCGTGGCTCTACACCGGCCCGGATCGGGTGAGGGCGGGCCTGTCCGGAAGCGACTTCGTGGCCACCATGGTCCGACTGGAAGGCGAGCGGGACGAGCTCACCGTGGTCGACGACCAATGGGGCTCGCCCACGTCCACGCAGGCGCTCGCCGGCGCTCTTCTGCAGATGCTGGCCGCCGAGAAGGCCGGCCGGGTCGACACCCGCGGGCTCACCCTGCACGCTGCCGGGGGCGGACGCGCGACGTGGTGCGAGCTCGCCC
>NZ_JAALDV010000137.1:0-4840 GCF_014145045.1 Dietzia sp. DQ12-76 | reverse complement strand
TGTGACTCTCAGCTTCGATTGGCGGGATTGCGCAGCTTTGTTTGGCGGGGCTTCGTGCCTCTCTTTGGTTCGGCATCATCTCGCCAGGCCAGTAGTGCCGCCCCGGCGCCGATCACTCCGATTGCGACGAGTACGAATCCGGTCGCTTGGAGGCCGATTGCGGTGCCGAGGGTGCCGGCCAGTGGGTAGGTGATGAGGAAGCAGGCGTGGGAGAGGGAGAACTGCGCGGCGAACACTGCCGGCCGGTTCTGCTCGGTGCTATTTCTGCGCAGTAGCCGCGCCGAGGGTGTGAGGATGGTCGAGGTTGCGGCGCCGAGCAGTACCCACATCGTGAGCAAGGTATTCCACTGGGCAGTGCCGCCTGCCCATCCGATCACGATGGCCGTGGCGAGCAAGATGATGGGCAGCGCGGCTCCGCCGGCGAGCATGACTTTCCGGTCGGCAAGTTGGTTCAGTAGTGCGGGCATGCCCAGGGCGACCACCATTGATCCGGCTCCGTATGCGGCGAGCATGAGGGCGACATCCGACTGCGTCCTGCCGAGCTGGCCTTGCACGAGAACCACCGTGTTGACGATGACCATGGCGGTTGTCGTGGCTACGACGAGGTTGAGTCCCATCAGGCCGCGCAGTTCGGGGCTAGCGAAGAATGTCCGTGTCCCCCGGGAAAGTCGGTCAAGGAACCGTGCAGGAGGAGGGGGCTGTGTGTGGGGGAACCGAGAGGCGATGACGAGTGTGGCAGAGCCGAGAAACCCGATGACGGTTCCGATGAAGAGGTTGTTGAAGCTGATTGCCGTCAGCAGGGCCGCGGCGAGCATCGGGCTTACGAGCGATTCCAGATCGTAGGCCAAGCGTGAGAGCGACAAGGCCCGGGTGTACTCGCGCTCGTCTGGCAGCACAGAGGGGATCACGGCTTGGAAGGTCGGTGTGAACGTCGCCGAGGCTGATTGGAGCAGAAAGATCAGCACGTAGATCTGCCACGCTTCGGTGACGAGCGGCAGCGATACCGCGACGCCGGCACGGATTAGGTCGGCACAGATGAGCACGGGCTTTTGGGGTAGGCGAGCGACGAGCGCGGTGGTCACGGGCGAGACAGCCACGTAGGCGATCATCTTGATAGTCATCGCCACCCCCATCACGACGCCGGCATCGCCGCCGGCGATATCGAACGCGAGCAGGCCGAGAGCGACGGTAAGTAGACCGGTCCCGAGTAGCGCGACTACCTGTGCGGCGAACAGCTTGGCGTACGTGGGATTGCGCAGCACCTGGAGCATGAGCGGGTGGGCCTATCTATCGGGGGCCGTCGGCGCACTACTTGATGGGCGCGTGGTGGTGCGGGGGCAGTTGACCGTTCGCGACGGCGTGCTCGGCCTGCTTGACTGCCTCAACGACCAGCGCCACCGCGTGCTCGTCCGTGAGCCGGTAGAGCACACTCGTCCCCTCCTGGCGGGTCGTGACCATCCTCGCCATCCGCAGGCGAGCCAGATGCTGCGACACACCCGATGAGGTCTTCCCGGTAAGTGCCGCCAGGGCATTGACCGGCAACTCGTCATGCTTACGCAAAGCAAGCACAATCCTGACTCGAGTGGGGTCCGAAAGCAGGCTGAAGATCTCCGCGGCGAGGTCCACATACTCGGACTCGGGATCAAGCCCACATAAGTTACTATCTGCGTTCATGCGCACACAGTAACAAAGTTGAGCGGGGTCGTCCCGGTACACACCGCGCAATTGCGCCTCGCCGGGCTCGTCAACTCGCCACTCCCGATGGTGCCGAAACGATCGTTTTTGCTACAAGTGCGTTCGATTTCGCTGAGTTTGTATACGCCGAGGTGGGCGGAAGCCTGGTCTGTAGCGGAACCCAGTCCCGGAATCTGTGTTTCTGATCTACCCACCAGCGACGGGTATTGCTACATTTATCGGTATGGGCCACGCTTTCGGGTACGCGCGGGTGTCGACTGGCGATCAAGACGCACGACTGCAGCACGATGCTCTCGCCGCTGCCGGCTGCTACAAGGTCTTTACCGACACCGCCTCCGGGGCATTGGCCTCGCGCCCGGAGTTGGGAAAGCTCCTCGATCAACTTCGCCCGGGCGACACGCTCGTTGTCTGGCGACTGGATCGGCTGGGCCGATCAATCCGGCATCTGATCGATCAGCTGACCGAGTTGCAGGAGCGCGGAATCGAGTTCCGATCCCTGCAGGAAAACATTGACACCGGGTCCTCGGGCGGGCGGCTGGTGTTTCACATCTTCGCCTCGCTGGCGGAGTTCGAACGAGACCTCATCTCCGAGCGCACCCACGCCGGCCTTGAAGCCGCCCGAGCCCGTGGCCGTAGAGGTGGGCGTCCACCGCTGTTGTCTGGGGACAAACTGCGCACCGCCCGCAAGCTCTACGAGCAACAAGACATGACCGTCGCCCAGATCGGCGAGGTCCTGGGGGTCAGCCGCACCACCGTCTACCGGGCGCTGCAACGCGGGGCCGACAAGCCCCCCGCTCGGCGCCGACAGAAGTCGACGACGGCGTAGCCATGAGCGGGGGCGAGGAACCTCAAGGTTCGATCGGCGCCCCCACTGGCGCGAAGACTGCCGCGGCCCGATGGCAGGTCCTACGCCCACACGTGGAGAGCGGGGTCCCGCTGACCCAGTTGGCCGCAGCCGAAAAAGTCGGGGAACGCACTCTGCAACGCTGGCTAGCCGCCTATAGAAAGGGCGGGATCGCCGCACTGGCTCCGGCAACGCCAACCAAGCGTGGGCGGCGCACCCACCCAGACCTTGTGGCCTACATCGAAGGCCTGGCGCTGAGTACGCCTCGGCCGACCACCGCGTCAATCATTCGCAAAGCCGCCACGACCGCCACCCGCCGTGGATGGCCGATGGTCTCCGCGACCACCGTGCGGGCCATCGTGACCGGTCTGGATCCCGGGATGGTGACCTTGGCTCACCAGGGTGCGGCCGCCTACCGGGACACCTACGAGCTGGTGTGGCGACACCGAGCCGAGCGGGCCAATGCCACCTGGCAGGCCGACCACACCGAACTCGACATCCTCATCAACGACGCCAACGGGCGGCCCGCCCGGCCCTGGTTGACCGTCATCCTCGACGACTACTCCCGGGCAGTGTGCGGCTACATGGTCTTCCTCGGCGCACCGTCTGCGATGAACACCGCACTGGCGCTGCGGCACGCAATCTGCCCGAAGAGCGATCCGAACTGGCCGATGTGCGGCCTGCCCGATGTGCTCTACGTCGATCACGGAACCGACTTCACCAGCCACCATCTCGCCCAAACCGCCAAGGACCTGCATTTTCAGATCATCTACTCGACCATCGCCCGACCACAGGGCCGCGGCAAGATCGAGCGGATCTTCGGCACGATTAACACCGAACTCCTTGCCGAGCTGCCGGGCTATCTCACCCGCGGTCAGCGGCACCCCGAGCCGGTACTGACGCTGCCCGAACTCGACACCGCCATCGGCGAGTTCATCAGTGCCAAGTATCACCGCCGCACCCACCCGGAGACTGGCGACAGCCCCTACCGGACCTGGATCGGCGACGGGTGGCTTCCCCGCCTGCCCGAGACCGTCGATGATCTCAACCTGCTGCTGCTGACCGTGGCCAAAACGCGCATCGTCCACCGCGACGGAGTGCGCTTCCAGGGCCTGCGGTACGTCTCACCGCTGCTGGCCGCCTACGTCAAAGAACAGGTCGTGATCCGGTACGACCCCCGCGACATCTCCGAAATCCACGTCTTCCACAAGAACCAGTACATCTGTAAGGCCGTGGACCCCGATCACGCATCGGCCACAGTCAGCCTCAAAGACATTCAACACGCACGCGCAGCCCGCCGACGCGAGCTACGCGGCCAGATCACCGAACGCATTGCCGTCGTCGCCAGCCACGAAGACCCCTCGTTTCCGGCCCCGCCGGCACCGACCCCACCAGCCCGGAGGAAGACGAAGCTTCGCACCTACCTGGAGGATGACTGATGTCTCCGCAACGGTTCATCGCCACCAAACAGCACCGGAGATTCGTCGAGTTCGCCGACGCCGTACGCCGGCAACGCACCATTGGCATCTGCTACGGCCAAGCCGGGATCGGTAAAACACTGTCTGCCAGACGGTATGCGAACTGGCACAAAGCCGAGCGACTCCTCGAGGAATGGGGACCACGCGATGACTCCGATTTCCCGATCTATGCCGCGCTGGCCAGGAAACGGACAGTCTTCTACACCCCCGCGGTCCTGAGCACTCCGCGTCAGGTCAGAGACGATCTCACCGGCCTGACGGTCCAGGTATCTGCGTGCATCGACGAGCATCTGATCAACACCGGCGAGCTGCAGACACGACCCAGGAACCTGCGCAAGTACGTCGAGCTGATCATCATCGACGAGTCCGACCGCCTCAATGCCACCGCCCTGGAAATGGTGCGAGACCACTACGACCGCGACAACGTCGCCGTCATCCTCATCGGCATGCCCGGGATCGAGAAGAGATTCAGCCGCTACCCGCAGCTCTACAGCCGCGTCGGATTCGCACACGAATACCGGCCACTAAGCAAAGACGAACTGCGATTCGTGCTCGAACGTCGCTGGCCCAAATACGGGCACCCCCTCGACCCCGACGACTTCACCGACGCTCAAGCCCTCGCCGCGATCGCACGGATCACCCGCGGCAACTTCCGCCTCGTCGACAGACTGTTCACGCAGATGGAGCGCATCATGCAGATCAACGAGCTCAACACCATCACCGACGACGTCGTCGAAGCCGCCCGATCCACCCTCGTCATCGGCATCACCTGACACCGCCAAACGAACCTGCGAAATCCCGCCAAACGAAGTTGAGAGTCACA
>NZ_JAALDV010000136.1:0-6252 GCF_014145045.1 Dietzia sp. DQ12-76 | reverse complement strand
GCCCGCGGGCTGGTCCTCGAGGGGACCGGGTCCGGCAACCTGCCCCCACTTGTGGCCGAGGCCGTCGCGGACCTGTCCGTGGAGCGCCCGGACATCGTGGTGGCGACCTCGACCCGTGTTCCGAGAGGCGAGGCGACGCCCACGTACTCGGGCCCCGGCGGCGGGGCGGATCTCGCGAGGCGAGGCGTTCTGAGCTGCGGTTACCTGCGCTCCTCCCAGGCGCGGGTCCTGCTCACCGCGCTGCTCGCGCGCGCCGACGCCGCCGAGGTCCGCTCACAGTGGTCCCGGTACCACCTCTACAGCTGAGGTGCAGACGCTTCGGCCCGCGCGTCACCACCCCAGGGAGTCCAGCGGATCGGCGAGCTCCAGGTCGGGATCGTCCTCGGCGAAGGTCCGCATCCGACCGGGGCCGGTGACCGCCGTCTCGAACCGTACCGACACCCGACCGTGGCCGGAGCCCTGGACCCAGCCGTGCCCGAACGCGGGATGGCGGACGTCCGAACCGGTGCGGAACCTCTCCTGCAGACCCTGACGCCACGCGCCGATCGCCGGTGGGGCGGGGAGCGGGTCGTCCACGGCCTCCGCACCCGGGCCCGGGGCCTCGTCATCGGTCGTGACCGTGGTGCCGACCCCGATGATGTCGGGGAGGTCGTCGAGGTCGACGTGCCCGGGGCCCTGCCGCGTCCCGGGCAGGATCTCCTGCTCGAACAGCGCGTCCTGGTGGATCTCGGTCAGTCCCGACAGGCCCACGCCCAGCAGCCGGATCGCGCCGAAGTCCACGGGGTCGGGGGCCAGGGACCGCGCGACGGCGATGATCGTCTCCAGCGAGGTCGTGCCCACCGGCAACGTGAACGACCGCGTCATCGAGGTGAAGTCCGCGCGCTTGATCTTGACCGTCACGGTCCGGGCCGCCCGCCCGTCGCCCAGCAGCCGCCGGTGTGCGCCCTGCGCCGCTCTGCGCACCGCCGCCGCCACCTGCCCGGCGGTGGTGAGATCGGCCGCGAACGTGCTCTCGGCGCTGATCTGTTTGGCCTCGGCCCGTTCGTGAACGGGCCTGTCGTCATATCCCCGTGCGATCCGGGCGATCGCCGGCCCCACGGTCCTGCCGAGCGCGTGGACCACGTCGTCGTCGTCCATCGCGGCCAGATCGCCGATGGTGGAGATCCCGAATTGCGAGAGTCTCTCCCCCGCCACCGGCCCCACGCCCCACAGACTCCGCACCGGGAGCGGATACAGCACGTCCGAGTGATCGCGTCGGGGCACCACCGCGATCCCGTCGGGCTTGGCGAGCTCGGAGGCGATCTTGGCGTACTGCTTCCCCGCCCCCGCCCCCACCGAGGCCGGCAGTCCGGTGGCCTCGCGTATCGCCGCCCGTAGGTCCTCCGCCCACCGCCGGGTCCGCTCGACGTCGGCACCACGGAGCTCGGGGGGTTCGAGGAAGGCCTCGTCCACCGAGACCTTCTCGACCACCGGAGCGTGCGCGGAGAAGATCTCGAACACCCGGCGGCTCAACGCGCGGTACACCGCCATCCGGGGGAACACGAAGACGGCCGAGGGGCCCACGAGCCGCCTGGCCTGGTGCGAGGGCATGGCGGAACGCGCGCCGCGGGCGCGCGCCTCGTAGGAGCACCCCGCCACCACTCCGCGACCCCCCACGCCTCCCACGAGCACCGGCCGACCGCGCAGCGTCGGCCGCGTGAGCTGCTCGCAGGAGGCGAAGAAGGCGTCCATGTCCACGTGCAGGACCCAGCGGTCCTGCCCGTCAGCCACGCCGGTTCCCGTCTCGGCTCAGGACCGGTCCGTGTCAGACCCGGGCCAGGGTCATCCTGACACCGTCACCGAGCTCCTCGGCCTCGCCGTCCGCCGGGTCGAGCGCGTCGAGGACCTCGAAGTCCGTGGCCAGGACCTCGTCGGCGATCAGGCGGGCGTGACGGTCGGCCCACTCGCGACGGTCCGCCGGGACCTCCAGGCGTACCCGGATGCGGTCGGAGATGTCGAAACCGGCGGCGCGCCGGGCCTCCTGGATCTCGCGGATCCGGTCCTTGGCCCAGCCCTCGGCCTCCAGCTCCTCCGTGACGGTCAGATCCAGCACCACCAGACCGGCCCCGCCTGCAAGCGCCGCCGTGGACTCCGGATCCGCGGCCACGAGGCGGTGCTCGTACTCGCCCTCCTGCAACTCGACGCCGCCGGCGACCACCACTCCGCCGACCTCGGACCAGTCGCCCGTCTTGGCGGCCTTGATGCACGCCTGCACCTGCTTGCCCAGCCGCGGCCCCGCCGCCCGCGCGTTGACCGCCAGCTCCATCCGCCCGTGGGCGGCCACGTCGCTGGTCAGTCGCACCTCGCGCACGTTCACCTCGTCGGCGATGATGCCGGTGAACGGCTCAAGCCGCTCGGCGTCGGGCATCGCCACGGTGAGCACGTTCAAGGGCAGGCGCACGCGCAGGTGCTTCGCCTTACGGATCGAGGACACCGTGGAACACACGTCGCGGACGGCCTCCATCGCCTCGACCAGCCCGGCGTCGTGCGGGAGCTCGTCATCGGCCGGCCAGTCCGCCAGGTGAACGGACTCCCGTCCGGTCAGCCCGGTCCACACGACCTCCGTCATGAGGGGCAGGAGCGGCGCGGCGAGCCGCATGGTCGTCTCGAGGACCGTGTAGAGCGTGTCGAAGGCGTCGCGCGAATCCTGGCCCGACGCCTCCCCTGCCCAGAACCGCGACCGGGACCGGCGCACGTACCAGTTGGTCAGGGCATCGGCGAACTGGCGCAGCTCGTCGCACGCGGCGGCGATGTCCGTGCTGTCCAGGGCCCGGGTCATCGCATCCCGGGTCGTGGCCAGCCGCGACAGGATGTACCGGTCCAGCACGTGGGGTGAATCCGTCCGCCAGGTGGCGCGCTCGGCGGCGTACAGCTGCAGGAAGCTGTAGGAGTTCCACAGCGGGAGCATGGCCTGGCGCACGCCCTCCCGGATGCCCTGTTCGGTCACCACGAGATTGCCGCCACGGAGGATGGGGGAACTCATGAGGAACCAGCGCATGGCATCGGAGCCGTCGCGGGCGAACACCTCGTTGACGTCCGGGTAGTTGCCCTTGGACTTGCTCATCTTGAGGCCGTCGTTGCCCAGCACGATGCCGTGCGCGGCGACGTGCGTGAACGCGGGCCGGTCGAAGAGAGCCGTGGCCAGGACGTGCAGGGTGTAGAACCAGCCCCGGGTCTGGCCGTTGTACTCCACGATGAAGTCGCCCGGGTTGTGGGTCTCGAACCACTCCTTGTTCTCGAAGGGATAGTGGACCTGGGCGAACGGCATGGACCCGGACTCGAACCAGCAGTCGAACACGTCGGCCACACGCCGCATGGTGGACCTGCCGGTCGGGTCGTCGGGGTTGGGCCGGGTCAGCTCGTCGATGTACGGACGGTGCAGATCAGCGGGCCGCACGCCGAAGTCGGCCTCGAGCTCGTCGAGAGACCCGTAGACGTCCACGCGCGGGTAGGCGGGGTCATCGGACTCCCAGACGGGGATCGGCGCGCCCCAGTACCGGTTCCGGTTGATGTTCCAGTCCCGCGCGCCCTCGAGCCACTTGCCGAACTGCCCGTCGCGCACGTGTTCGGGCATCCAGGTGATCTGCTCGCGATTGAGTTCGACCATCCGGTCGCGGAACGCGGTGACCTTGACGAACCAGGCCGGCAGGGCCATGTAGATCAACGGCTGGCCGGACCTCCAGGAGTGGGGGTAGGAGTGTTCGATGGTCTCGTGGCGGATCAGTCGCCCCGCCGCGCGCAGGTCGCGTGAGATCGGCGCGTTGGCGTCGAAGACCAGCTGGCCCGCGTACGGCGGCACCTCGGCGGTGAACTTCCCGTCGGCTCCGACGGGGATGACCAGCTCGATGCCGGCCGCGTCGCAGGCGTCCTTGTCCTCCTCGCCGAAGGCCGGCGCGAGGTGGACGATGCCCGTACCCGAGTCGGTGGTGACGTAGTCGGCCGCCAGCACCACGTGCGCGTTCGGGTGGCCGGCGAAGAAGTCGAACGGCGGGACGTACGGCAGCCCCACCAGTTCGGAGCCCTTCGCGGTGGCCACCACCTCCGCGTCCTCACCGAACTCGGGCGCGTACACCCCCCGGCGCGCCTCGGCCACGACGAAGCGTCGGCCGGCGAGATCACCCGTGTTCACCTGCACCACGCAGTAGTCGATGTCGGGGTGGACGGCGGCGGCCAGGTTGGACGGCAGGGTCCAGGGGGTGGTGGTCCACACCAGCGCCTCGGCGCCGTGGAACGGGCTGGACTGCGGGGCCTCGAGCGGCAGTCCGACCGTGACCGCGGGGTCCTGTCGCATCTTGTACGCATCGTCCAACCGCGTCTCCTGGTTGGACAGGGGCGTCTGCTCGTACCAGGAGTACGGCAGCACGCGGAAACCCTTGTAGACCAGACCCTTGTCGTAGAGGCGTTTGAACGCCCACAGGACGGACTCGGTGAAGTCGATGTCCAAGGTCTTGTAGTCGTTCTCGAAGTCCACCCAGCGGGCCTGGCGGTGGACGTAGTCCTCCCACTCATCGGTGTAGCGCAGCACCGACTTCTCGCACGCGGAGTTGAACTCGGCAAGACCCATCTCGAGAATCTGCGACTTCTCGGTGATCCCCAGCTGCTTCTCCGCCTCGAGCTCGGCGGGCAGACCGTGGCAGTCCCAGCCGAACCGGCGTTCGACCAGGTAACCGCGCATGGTGCGATAGCGCGGGATCACGTCCTTGACGTACCCGGTGAGCAGATGTCCGTAGTGGGGTAGGCCGTTGGCGAACGGGGGGCCGTCGTAGAAGACGTACTCGTCGGCATCCGCTCGCCTGCGGACGGACTCACGGAAGGTGTCGCGCTCGTCCCACCGGGCCAGGACGGTCTGCTCGAGCGCGGGGAACGACGGCGACTGCGCGGTGGTGCCGCCGGTGAGGTCGAGAATCGGGTACGCGCTACCCGTTGCGGTGGGCTCGGTGCTCATGTGGGCGGACTCCTCGAGGTACGGGCCCACACGAGTTGGTACCCGTGGGGCCGACAGGCCTGCGCTCGGGGACGAACCGGACGCGACTGGCGCATCCGTCCGCGGTACCACCCCGTTTGGCGTCGACGGTGCGACGCCCACTCGTGGATCGGGGACCCTGACGGGCTCCCCCGTTCGGTTCTACTGAGCCGCTCCCACCTCGGGACCGACCGTTCTTCCGAGCGCTCCCCGGTGATGGCCGGATCTCAGCGCATCCGGCTCATCGCCGGACATCGGGTGATGCTACCTGTCGCTGTGGGCGCCCGTCTCCTCCGCCTCGTCACTCGCGTCCGGTGGATTCTCTCCGGAGCCGTCGCGGGCCGTCCTCCCGCGGAGAAGATCCATGAGCAGCAAGAGCAGTCCGAGGGCGCCGGCCACGATGCAGGCCCACGCCCACCCGATCTGTCCGGTCGCCACGGCCGCGACGAGGAAGGCGAAGCCGAGCAGCGTCAGTCCGAGTGCGACGACGAGCATGCGTTCCTCCTGCCGTGGTGCGAGTCGTGGAATACACCGGCTCCGGGGCGGACCCACCCCCCGAATATACGTCGGTCCCCGCACCCTGGGCAGGGGCGGGGACCGGACGCGACGACTCGGATGGGCTACTCGGCGCGGTGGCCGCCGTCCTTCTTGCCACCCTGGTCCGGCGCGCCGGCGTTCTCGGCCGGTGCGGCGGGGGCGGCGGAGCCGGACTTGCCGAGTTCTGTCAGCTGGTTCTCGAGGTAGCTGGTGAGGCGGCTGCGGTAGTCCTTCTCGAAGGTCCGAAGCTGCTCGATGCGACCCTCCAGCACCCCGCGCTGCTGGTTGATGGTGGCCATGATCTCGGTGTGCTTGCGTTCCGCGTCGGCCTGCAGGGCGTCGGCCTTGGCCTGTGCTTCCTTGATCTGCTGCTCGGAGCGCGCCTGCGCGTCCTTGACGATCCCGTCGGACTTGGCCTTGGCCTCGCCGAGGATCTTGTCGGCCTCCCTGCGGGCGTCCCCGACCATCTTCTCCGACTGGTTCTTGGCGTCGCCGACGAGGCGATCGGACTCACCGCGGGCCTTGGCCATGAGCCCGTCGGACTCCTTCTTGGCCTCGCCCGTGAGGCGGTCCGCCATCTCCTGCGCCATCGCCAGGACGCGGGCCGCGCGCAGATGGGTGTCCGAGTTGGCGGAACCGCTGTCCTCTCCGGCGAGTGACGGCGTGGCCGCGGGCGGCGCCGGAGTCGGTGCCGGGGTCGGCGCCGGGGCGGG
>NZ_JAALDV010000135.1:0-4823 GCF_014145045.1 Dietzia sp. DQ12-76 | reverse complement strand
CCGACCGCGACCTGGTCTACGAGTGCTACTGCTCACGCCGCGAGATCGCCGAGGCGCCGCGCGCCCCGCACTCCCCACCCGGCGCCTACCCCGGAACCTGTCGCGATCTCACCGACGCCGAGCGAGCGACCCGCCGCGAGGCACTCGGTCCGGGTCGGGTGCCGGCCCTGAGGCTGCGCGCCGGCATCACCGAACTCACCGTCGACGACCTGATCCACGGGCCCTATACAGGCGTTGTGGACGACGTGGTGCTCCGCCGCGGGGACGGGGTGTGGGCGTACAACCTCGCCGTCGTCGTCGACGACTCCGACCAGGGCGTGGACCAGGTCGTGCGCGGTGAGGACCTCCTGCCCTCCACCCCGCGCCAGGCCCATCTGGCCGAGCTCCTCGGCCTGCCCCGGCCGGAGTACGTCCACGTGCCGCTCGCGGTCAACGTAGCCGGCGAGCGTCTGGCCAAGCGGGACGGTGCGGTGACCCTGGCCGACCTGGCCACGGAGGGGACGACGACGAGGACGGCCGTCGCCCGGATCGTGGCCTCGCTGGGTGGACCACCCGGTGCGGATTCGATCGACGCGCTGTTCGGGGTGATCAGCCCGGAGTCGTTGCGGACCGGCCCCTGGGTCGTCACCTGATCGTCTCCTGTCGCGCCTCGCCCACGGACCCCGGATCCCGCGCCTTTCCGGCGCGCGGCGGCCGGTGAATTCGCGGGACGGGCTCGCCGGAGCGGATAATCGACGCCCGTGACCACTCCATCGCAACAGAATCCTGACCTCCACGGGCCTGGGCGGCCGGACGGGACCAGTCCCGAGCCGGCGCGCAGCACACCGGGCTCCACCGCTCGGACCGCTTCCGACCCATCCCCCACCCGGCCAGCGCCCACCGACCGGGACGACAGCACCGGGACCGACCGCGCGGTCTTCGCCACCATCGCCAGCCCGTACTACGGCTATCTGATCGCCCTGTTCGTCGGCGTCATGCTCATCAGCAACGTGACCGGCACGAAGGGCGTCCTGCTCTTTCCCGGCCTGAGCTTCGAGCTCGGCTTCCTCAGCCTCGACGGGCTCGTCACCGACGGCGCCTTCCTGCTCTTCCCGCTGGCATACGTGCTCGGCGACGTGATCAGCGAGGTGTACGGCTTCAGGGCGATGCGCCGCGTCGTCCTCTCCGGCTTCGCCGTACTGGCGCTGGCCGCGCTGAGTTTCACGTTCACCGTCCACCTCCCGCCGGCCCCGTTCTACGAGAACCAGGAGGCGTTCGAGGCCGTTGCCGGAGTGATCCCGCAGTTCTTCCTCGCAGGCCTCGCCGGATACGTGGTGGGCGAGTTGCTCAACTCCTACGTGCTGGTGTGGATGAAGCGCCGCACCGGCGAGAGGACCCTCTGGGCCAGGCTGCTCGGCTCAACCGTGGTGGGCCAACTCGCGGATACCCTCGTCTTCTGCACGATCGCCGCCCCCGCCCTGGGCATGGTGCTCGGGTCGGGCGACTACTGGAACTACGTCGTGATCGGGTTCGTCTGGAAGACGCTCGTCGAGGCGGTCCTGCTGCCGGTGACGTACGTGGTGATCGCGTGGATCAAGAAGCGTGAGCCCACCTACCAGACCGCGCTGGCCGACTCCTCTGCGGCGGGATCGTCGCCGGTGGGATCCGACCCGGCAGACTCGAGGGCATGACCTCTCACGGCAGGCGCGGCGGGCACGCTGACGGCGAGCACGCGGGCAGTGGGCGCGCTGACGGTGGGCACGGCGGATCGATACCGGTCCTCGGGGCCACCGTCGACGATCAGACCCGCTGCGTCCACTACCGCAGTCCCCTGGACGTGGTGGCGATCCGCTTCCACTGCTGCCGGGAGTTCTACCCGTGCTTCCGTTGCCACGCCGAGGCCGCTGATCACGCGGTCTCGGCGTGGCCGCGGGCCGAGTTCGACACCCCCGCGATCCTGTGCGGTGTCTGCCGGAGCACACTGTCGATCAGCCGATACCTCGAGGTCGACGGGTGCCCGGCCTGCGGGGCGGCGTTCAACCCGGGCTGTTCGCTGCACCATTCGATCTACTTCGACGGCTGACCCGCTGACCCGCTGCCCTGTGGCGAACCGGCCCCACGGCCTCGCCCGAGGTGCGCGTCCTCGCCCGAGGTATGCGTCCTGAATGGTGCAGAGACGCAGCGCAAGTCCACCGAGACCTGACGAAGAGGCCGCGCAAGCCGAAGAGGGCGCGCAAGTCGGCGCGACAGCGGGCGGTGCCGGCGGGCGGTGCCTGCGGGCGGTGCTACGCCGAGTAGTACCGCCCCAGGAACTCCGCCTTGTACGCCAGGTACTCGTCGGGCCCGGCGTCCATCGCGGCGCGCACCTCGTCGACCAGTCGCACCACGAATGCCAGGTTGTGCATCGTGAGCAGGGTCGACCCGAGGAACTCCTTGGCCTTGAACAGGTGGTGCAGGTACGCGCGGCTGTAGTCGCGCGAGACCTCGGACGGCCCCTCGGGGTCGAGCGGGGTGTGGTCGTGCCGGAACTGGGCGCGGGTGATGTTGACCCGGCCGTTCAGCGTGTAGATCCCGCCGTGACGGGCGAGCCGGGTGGGCGCGACGCAGTCGAAGGTGTCGGCCCCGTTCTCCACGGCCGTGAAGATGTCGTCGGGCTCGCTGATCCCCAGCAGGTGGCGCGGCCGGTCCTCGGGCAGCTCCTCGGTGCACCAGCCCACGATGGTGCCCAGGTTCTCCTTCTCCAGCGCGCCACCGATCCCGTAGCCTCCGAACCCGCGCCGTCCCCGGTCCTCGGCGCGGTCGCTCATCTCCACGAGCCCGCGCACGGCCTGTCGCCGCAGGTCCTCGAACTGCGCGCCCTGGACCACGCCCCACAGCGACTGGCCGGGCCGGTGGGTCCGTTCCACCGACAGGCGCTCGTGTTCGTCGAGACACCGCTGCGCCCAGCGCCGCGTGCGCTCGACCGACCTCTCCTGGTACTCGCGGGTGTTCATGAGCGTGGTCAGCTCGTCGAAGGCGAACAGGATGTCGGCCCCCAGGCCGTGCTGGATCCGCATCGAGACCTCCGGGGAGAAGCGGTGCGCGGAGCCGTCGAGGTGCGAGGTGAAGGTGACGCCGTCCTCGTCGACCTTCGCGAGCCTTCCCTGGCCCTTGTTGGTGGCGGAGTCGTCCGGGGCCTTCGCCGCGCCGGCCGACATCTCGATCACCTTCTTGAACCCCACACCCAGGCTCATCACCTGGAACCCCCCGGAGTCGGTGTAGGTCGGCCCGGGCCAGCGCATGAACTCCCCCAGCCCGCCGGCCGCGTCCACCACGTCGTGGCCGGGCTGCAGGTACAGGTGATAGGCGTTGGCCAGGACGGCCTGCGCGCCGGTCGAGCGGACCTGCTCAGGGGTCAGGGTCTTGACAGTCGCCTTGGTGCCGACGGGGATGAACGCCGGGGTGGCGATGTCGCCGTGCGGGGTGCGGATGACGCCGGTGCGGCCCCCCGCGGTGCCGTCGAGGGCCATCCGCGAACCCACGTCGAAGGTGGTCGCGCGCGGGGTGGGGGGCGTGTGAACCGACATGGGTCCCATCGTGGCACGACGGTCCGGGGGGCCGTCCGTGGCCCTACGATGGGGGGATCGACGACCGCAGCTATCGACGACGACGACGAGGTGAGCGATGCCCGGCACGAGCGGCCGACGGCTCTCCCGGCGCGAGCGCCACGATCAACTGGTGGTCCTGGGGGTGCGGCTTCTGGAGACGGTCCCGTTCCACTCGCTCTCGATGGACGATGTCGCCGAGCGGGCCGGTGTTTCGCGCAGTCTGCTGTTCCACTACTTCCCGACCAAGCTCGACTACCTCACGGCGGTGGTCAACGCGGCGGCCGATCACGTCCTGTCCCTGACCGAGGTCCCGGAGGGCACCAGCGCGGAAGACCGGACCCGGGCGATCATCACCGCACTTGTGCGCTACATCCAGCGGCGCCGCGACAACTACGTGGCCGTCCTGCGGTCGGGCCGGTCCGTCGACCCGGTCCTCGAGCAGGTCGTCGACGGCATGCACCGCACCGTCAGCCTGCGCATCCTCCGCAGCATCGGGGTGGACCGGCCCGGTCCCATGTCTCTGGTGCTCACCCGCGCCTGGTTGGCCGGAGTCGAGGAGCTGGCGCTGCTGGGCGAGGAGTCCGGGCTACCCCAGGCCACCGTCATCGACTCGGCGCTGACCACCCTCCGGGCGGTGGCCACCCTGCCGGATTTCGTCGCCGACGTCGCCCCGGCCGACGACGGGGAATGAGAGGAGTCCCGGAACTCCAGTGAGTTCCGGGACTCTCCCGTGGCGGTGGCGGTGGGATTTGAACCCACGGTTGGGGGTTACCCAACACAGCATTTCGAGTGCTGCACCTTCGGCCGCTCGGACACGCCACCGCCGATCAGGCTACTTCACGAGTGGCCGCAGGCGGAAATCGCCTGCTCGACGGGCGGATCAGGCCGTGCCGATGTAAGGCCGTGCCGGTCTCAGGCCTTGTCGTTGCCGGTGAGCTTGCCCGCTGCCTCGTTGGCCTTGTCCTTGAGCTTCTCGGCACCCTGCTTGATGCCGGCCTTGCCCTGGTCCGCCTGGCCCTCGGCCTGGAGGTCGCGGTCGCCGGTCGCGGCGCCGGCCGACTCCTTGGCGCGGCCGCCGAGCTCCTCGGCCTTGTTCGAGAACTTGTCTCCCACACCCATGTGGTGCTCCTCTCGATCGCGGCGCCGGTGCCCGGCGCCTCTCCTCACCCACCGTACGGAGATGCGCGATGGGCATCCACCGCACGACGGTCACGATCCCATCACCGCCGAGCGCGGAAGAAGTCCTCCAGCAGCGCG
>NZ_JAALDV010000134.1:0-5953 GCF_014145045.1 Dietzia sp. DQ12-76 | reverse complement strand
CCCGCAACCGGGTCGCCGCCGCGAGGTTCTGCGCCAGCGTCGCCGACCGCGCCACCTCACTGAGCGCCTCGGCGCCCAACGTGTCCAGAGCCTCCGGCACGGCGCGCAGCGCCCCGAACGCCGCCGAGCTCGTCGTCGTCACCATCGGAACCACTACCACCACACCCCCAGTCGCTGATCGAACCTACGTGCGACTCTACCGTGGCCGGTGGGATCGCACAAGCATTCGAATACTGGTCGGCCGGTCCGGTCTCCCTCAGGTCTGGCGCACCTCGGACGCGGGGCTGTCAGACCGTGCCCGCGCTCGCCACTGCAGGTACGCCAGACCCGCCCACGAGACGAGCACGGCGGTCGCGACGGCGACGTGGGCCGTCCACAGATGCTCCGCGGGGTAGATGACGTCGGTGAGGTAGTGGTCGATGAACCCTGAGGAGGGCAGCGTCTCCTCGCCCGCGCGGGCGCGTCCCCAGTTCTCGACGTGGGTGAGCGGACAGACCCACCCCACCGTCGCGATCCCCAGTCCGTACGCCGCCGTCGCCAGGTGGGGCCAGAACGTCCACCGCCATCGCCACGCGAGGAAGCCGCCCACCACCATGTACACGAGGAAAGCTGCGTGGAGGATCATCGCGGTGTCGGCGACGAGTCGGTAACCCATGAGTCCAGGGTGCCAGCCGGAGCGCGGGACGCGAGTGGCCTGATTCCCGCGGCCTCTGCTACGGTGTCCCGCATGTCGATCGCTCGCGCATATTGGCGCTTTATGTGGGCTCCGGGTGGAGCCCGCGCCGCGAGCGCACACGTCCGCTAACCGGACGTCCCGACACCCGGAGCCCAGAGGCGGTGACCACCATGGTCGCCGCCTCCCGCCATTTCCCACGGCGGATCCGGGTGCGACACAGGGCACCGACCAGGATCACGGCACCCGGCCCGCCACCACCACCGCATCAGGAGCGCACCGCCGTGACCATCACCGCCGAGAACCCCACCCAGACCGCCGACCGACGCGTCCTGTCGTACTCCCCGTTGCCGACGCCGACCGAGATCCTCGGAGAACTCCCGCTGGGGGAGGCCCGCGAGGCACTGGTCGACCGCAGCCGCGGTGAGATCGTCGACATCCTCGCCGGGCGTGACGACCGCCTGCTCGTGGTGGTGGGTCCCTGTTCCGTCCACGACCCGGACGCCGCACTCGACTACGCGGAGCGCCTGGCGACCCTCGCCCGGGAGGTCTCGGAGGACCTGCTGATCGTCATGCGCGTCTACTTCGAGAAGCCGCGCACGACGGTCGGGTGGAAGGGCCTGATCAACGACCCCGCACTCGACGGCAGCTACGACATCCCGCGCGGTCTGCGCACCGCCCGCAGGCTCCTGTTGGACGTGCTGGACCTTGGACTTCCCGTCGGTTGCGAGTTCCTGGAACCGACCAGCCCGCAGTACATCGCCGACGCCGTCTCCTGGGGCGCCATCGGGGCGCGGACGACCGAGAGCCAGGTGCATCGCCAGTTGGTCTCCGGTCTGTCCATGCCGGTGGGGTTCAAGAACGGCACCGACGGCGAGGTACAGGTCGCGGTGGACGGATGCCGGTCCTCGGCATCGCGCCACGTGTTCTTCGGCACCGACGCCGAGGGTCGGGCAGCCGTGGTGGAGACGGCCGGCAACACCGACTGCCACGTGATCCTGCGCGGTGGGACCCGCGGTCCGAACCACGACGCCGAGTCGGTGGCCTCCGCGGTGGCCTCGGTCGCCAAGGTGGGACTTCCCGGCCTGGTGATGGTCGACGCGAGCCACGCCAACTCGGGCAAGTCCCACGAGCGCCAGGCCGAGGTGGTGGCCGAGCTCGCCGAGCGCATCGGGGCGGGGGAGCAGGGCATCTCCGGCCTGATGATCGAGAGCTTCCTCGAAGCCGGGTCCCAGTCCGTCGACGCCGCCGACCTCGTCTACGGCAAGTCCGTCACCGACGCCTGCATCGGCTGGGACACCACCGAGGACGCAGTGCGCGCGCTCGCCGCGGGGGTGCGCGCCGGCCGACGCGGCTAGAACCCCCACGGGTCAGGGGGACCCCTGTGGAGGGGGCGTCGCGCGGTAACCTCTTCCGGGTGGACGCCTCCTCCCCGTTGTACTCGCTGTACGAGTCGCGACTCCGGTCGTCACTCGAGGGTGCCCGGCTCCCACGTCATATCGCCGTGATGGCCGACGGCAACCGCCGCTGGGCCAAAGAGGCGGGGTTCGCGGACGTCGCGCACGGTCACCGGGCCGGGGCGGTCAAGATCGCCGAGATGCTCGGCTGGTGTGACGAGCTGGGCGTGGACGTCGCCACCATCTACCTCCTCAGCACCGAGAACCTCGGTCGTGATGCCGATGAGCTCGACGAGCTGCTGCAGATCATCGCCGACGTGGTGGACGAGATCACGGGCCCGGACAAGAACTGGGATGTCCGCATAGTCGGCCGGCTCGAAGTGTTGCCCGACTGGCTGGCCGAGCGGCTGCGGCACGCCGAGCGCGCGAGCACCGGGCGCCGGGGGGTCAAGGTGAACGTCGCCGTGGGCTACGGCGGCCGGCAGGAGATCGCCGACGCGGCCCGCGAGCTCGTCGCACAGCTGATCGAGGACGGTCGGACCGGGCAGGACCTGGTCGACGGCATCACCGTCGAGGCCATCGGGGAGCACCTCTACACATCCGGTCAACCCGATCCCGACCTGGTGATCCGGACCTCCGGCGAGCAGCGACTGTCGGGGTTCCTGCTCTGGCAGAGCGCGTACTCGGAGATCTGGTTCACCGAGGCGTACTGGCCCGCGTTCCGCCGCGTGGACTTCCTCCGTGCCCTGCGCGACTACGGCGCCCGCAACCGCAGGTTCGGGCACTGATGCCGGCCGCGAACGCTCCCGAGTCCGGGGTGGCCGTCCCGGAGTCGTTCACCGTTCGCTCCGTCTGCGTGGTGGACCAGCTCCTCACCGTGCCGGGCCGCGTCGGGGTGACGGCGATCGACAAGCGGCCGGTCGACGGCCCTGTGCAGGTCCGCGAGTACGGCCTCCACGGCGACGTGCAGGCCGATCGCGAACACCACGGCGGAGTATGGAAGGCCGTCTACCTGCTCTCCGACTCCGATGTCGCGCCCTGGGAGCCCGAGTTCGGCGGGCCGATCCCGCCCGGGTTCTTCGGCGAGAACCTCCGCGTGACCGGCGTGGACACCTCGCAGCTCCAGATCGGTACGGTGCTCGAGGTGGGCGCGGGCAGCGGTCGTCGCGGTCCGTTGCGCCTCGAGATCACCACGCCACGCATCCCGTGCCAGACGTTCGGCGACCGCGTCGGCAAGCCCAGGTGGGTGCGCCGGTTCACCGAGGCGGGTAGGCCGGGCGCCTACGCCCGCGTCCTGCGCCCGGGTCCTGTCGAGGCGGGCGACGAGATCCGGCTGGTGTCGGTGCCCACGCACGGTGTGACCATCGGGAGGGTGTTCGAGGGGGTCGACGACGACGAGGCCCGCCGCCTTCTCGACGAGTACGCGCTGGCCGACCTCGCGCCCAGTCTGGTGCGCAAGCTCGACCCCGCGACGGACGTCCGGCCCGCCGACACGGACGCCGACTGAGCCGGGCTCCGTCCGCTGCCCTCATCGCGCGGTCGATTTCGCTCACGTTCTCCCAGTTCGCCCGGGGCGTTTCGCGTCGTTTGCGACCACTCGGCGGTGATGGTTCGGCGGTGCTCACTCGGCGAGGTGGTCCCACACCGGCCCGGCGGTGCGCCACAGCGCGGGCGCCTGCTCGCGGCCCACGTCCGGTAACCGGAATGCCCCGCTACCGCCGGCCGTGGTGGCGACGAGCGTGGCCAGACCGGCGCGGCGTTGCAGAGGCGAGCGCCGGATGTTCCAGCCCAGGATGCCGTTCCGATCGAGAATGTCGGTCCGCCGTGTCAGTGAGCCTTTGCGTAGCGCCACCACCCCGTCGGTGAGGGCGTGCCCGAGGCCTCGGGCGTTGTCGAACGCGGCCCAGATCGCGACGGCGGCGGACAGTCCGAGCGAGACCAGCGGGACCCACCAGAGCCACGGCCAGAGCACCGCAGGGACGAGCGACACCCCCGTGATCGCGACGACGACCGCGCCCGCCCGGACGAGCCTCCGTCGACGTGCGGCGGACGGGTGGGCCAGGAGCGCGGTGGGCACCGGCTCACCGAGAATCGTCCCGGCCACACCGGCGGACACCGCCCGTGGCGAGGGGGGAACCAACGCCGGACTCTGCTTCTTCTTCCCCTCGTCGTCCTTCCCGGTGCCTACCCCCGACGCGATCACGTCGAGCCGAGCAGCTCCGAGAACTCTGAACCCCGGGGGTTCGTGGAGCGTGACCCCGCGTATGCGGCGGCCGTCGAAGGAGGTGTGCCGGCCCACGAGCAGTCCCCGCCGCAGCTCGAGCGAACCGTCCTCATGGCGCTCGAGTCGCAGGTTCCACCAGTTCTCCACGAAAAGGGCCACCGATGCGACGGTGCCCACCACCAAGGCGAGAAGCACCACCCCGGCGGCGATCACCGGGATCGGCAGGTCGCCGATCCGGGACCAGATCCAGTCGAGCATCTCGGGCACGGCCCTGAACCAGTCAGCGACCTGGAACACCACACCGATGCCCAGGAGGCCGAACAGGGGAGTCATGACGCTCGCGGGCGCGTAGCGGACCCACACCGGGTCCAGGCGCACGAGCTCGGTGGTGTCGGTGGCGGCGCGCTCGGCGAGAAGCCGACGTCGCAACTCCTCGGCGACCTCGCGGTCCAGTGCGCCGAGGATGAGTCTGGACCCGTCGGTCTCGCCACTGGCCAGTCGCACCGTCGCGATACCCATCCGGCGTTGCACCAGGTCCGCCGAGATCTCCACGTTTCGCACCCGACCGGTCGACAGGCTGGTGGTGGAGGTGGAGAGGAATCGGACGCGGCGTTCGATCCGGTGCGCGTCCACGCGATAGCTGGTCACGGCGAGCCGGGCGGTCTCGATGACCGCGGTGGCCGCTGCGCCGAGGATCATGCCGCCGATGGTCCACAGCACCACCCATGCCGGGCCCACCCCGGCGAGCAGGAGCGCGGAACCGGCGGGAACCGCGGTGACGGCCAGGGCCCCCGCGGCCACGATGGTGCTGGCGGCGACGGTCCGACGGTCGAGGCGACGCCACTCCGGTGCGGTCATGTGGCGTCCCGCTGGTCGTCCTGCGCCAGCAGCGTCAACCTGTCAGCCATCTCCTCGGCCTGCGCGGCGTCCAGCGCACTGATGCGGACCGCTCCCGACGAGGAGGCGGTGGTGACCACGACGGTGGCCAACCCGAACTGTCGTTGCAGGGGTCCGCGGGTCTTGTCGACGGTCTGCACACGCGACAGCGGCGCGGCCCGCCACTCCTCCCAGAAGAGGCCACTACGGCTGTAGACGGCCGTGTCCGTGGCCTCCCATCGATGGATCGCCCAACGCACCCTCGGCACCGCGACCAGCGCCACGGCCATCGCGACCGCCCAGCCCGCAGCCGCGAGGAGGACCCACGGAGACAGGACCAGTCCGAGGATGACGGCCACCACGAGCGGCCCGGCCATCCACAGTCCGACCTGGGCGGTCCACCAGCGACGACACCGGGGGTCGACTCGGTGTCGTGGCGGTCTGAGTCCGATCGCTGACGAGTTCACGGTGTCCAACATAGGGCCCCTGTGAAACGCTGGCCGACATGAGTCTTCTCCGACGCTACCGGGCAACCGGCGCTGACCTGCCCTTCGGCGACCCGCTCCGCGCACACGGAGTGGCGATGGAGGGATACTTCCTCCGCGTGACCGACCGCGACCGAGGCCGCGCCCTGATCGCGCTCATCGGGATCAACCGGGGGCCGGACGGGCACTGGGCGACTCTCGGACTGGCATCCGACGAGGTGCCACCCCGGTCCGGCGCGACCGGGGAGCCCCGGCCGGGTGACGGCGCGACGTCGTCGTCCCTCCGCCTGGCGGCCGC
>NZ_JAALDV010000133.1:0-6835 GCF_014145045.1 Dietzia sp. DQ12-76 | reverse complement strand
GAGGACGGCGGCGGCAGCGGCTCCGAGCCGGACCGCCAAGTCCACCGTGAGCGTCTGATTGGCGAGTCCGCGAACCCCGTCGGTACCGAAAAGTCGGGTCATGATGCGTGATCCTCCGGGATAGGGGGACCGCCACCGCACGCGGCGTGGGTGGTCCGGACCGGGTAAGGATAACCCCGGCCGTGCGGTCCCTCGGGAAACGAGCCAGAGCAGGCCCCCGCGGTAGCGGGCGCCTGCTCTGGGGTATCGAGCGCGTCGATCAGCGCTTCGAGTACTGCGGTGCCTTACGGGCCTTCTTCAGGCCTGCCTTCTTGCGCTCGACGGCGCGGGCGTCCCGGGTGAGGAAGCCGGCCTTCTTGAGCGCCGGGCGGTCATCCGAGGAGTACTCGGTCAGCGCACGGGCGATCGCCAGGCGCAGTGCACCGGCCTGACCCGACGGTCCTCCACCATGGAGCAGTGCCACGATGTCGAACTGCTCCTCGCGCTCGACGAGGACCAGCGGCGACTTGACGAGCTGCTGGTGAACCTTGTTCGGGAAGTAGTCCTCGAGGCTACGACCGTTGAGGGTGAACTGACCGGAACCGGGCATGAGGCGGACGCGGGCGACGGCCTCCTTGCGGCGTCCGACCGCCTGTGCCGGACCGGAGGAGGCGACCGGGGCCAGCTGGGACTCGGCGTCGGCCACGTAGTCGGTGCCGCCGGCGTAGTCGGCCTCGCTGTAGTCCTCGGCCACCTCGGCGGCGAGCTCCGCCACCGTGTCGTCGGCGAGCTCGGCCTCGGGGGTGATGTTCTCGTCGGTCACTGGGCCACCTGCTTGATCTCGTAGGGCACGGGCTGCTGGGCGGCGTGCGGGTGATCGGGTCCCGCGTACACCTTCAACTTGGAGGCGACGGCACGACCGAGCTTGTTGCTCGGCAGCATGCCCTTGACGGCCTTCTCGACGACGCGATCCGGGCGCGTGTCCATGGCCTTACCGAGGGACTGCGACTTGAGTCCGCCGGGGAACCCGGAGTGGCGGTGATGCATCACGCGCTCGCGCTTGTTGGACGAGATCGCGACCTTGTCGGCGTTGATGATGATGACGAAGTCGCCGGTGTCGGCGTTCGGGGCGAACTGCGGCTTGTGCTTGCCACGGAGGATGTTGGCGACCTGGACGGCGAGTCGACCGAGAACCACATCAGTGGCGTCGATGACGTACCAGGCGCGCGTCACGTCCCCGGGCTTGGGGGTGTACGTGGACACAGGCGATACCTCTGTCTGTCTAGTGGGGCTGCCGGCCGACCGGACGCCCTCCCCCTCGCGCGGCGGCCGGTGGTGACCCGCGGAGGCGGTCCGCCGATCCCCGGACACGGAGACGGCACGGACGCCGACGGTCAACCATACCGTCCGGGTGCGGACACTCCAACTCGCCGATCACGGACGGGCGGACATCGGTTAGACTCTCCCCGGTTCCCGCCCTCGTAGCTCAGTGGATAGAGCACGGCTCTCCTAAAGCCGGTGTCGGAGGTTCGATTCCTCTCGAGGGCACCACGGCGCGGGTCGGGTGGCCCCCGGCCCCTCAGCCCCTTCGGCCCCGTCAGCCCCTTCGGCCCCGCTCAGGCCCGCGACACCCGATGTCGAGCCCGGAGAGACGCCCCGTTGACATCAATACATGCACGTATGATGATGTATGCATGCCGAGGCGGCGGACGCCGCCCATGACGGGCGGACATCGCCCCGGACGACCGGCGACGAGGAACAGGAGCCCCACCCATGACCGTGACCGACCACCCCACCGCCGAACCGCACTCCCACACCCACGGACCCGGCTGCGGACACGAGGCGATCGTCCACGAGGATCACGTGGACTACCTGCATGACGGCCACCTGCACCGCGAGCACGACGGCCACTACGACGAGTGCACCACCTGCTCGTGTGACAACTGCGACGACAGCTGCGCGATGTGCACCTGCACGAACTGCACCTGCGAGACCTGCAACCACAACATCTGCTCGTGCGACAACTGCGGCGAGCGGCACGAGTGCGCGAACTGCGTCTGCGACGACTGCAGCTGCGCGACCTGCCGGCACGCGGCCTGACGGTCCCGGACGACACCGGCCCGTCACGGGCCGGCCCGCAACATATCTGACCGATACGGTCGAGCCCGCTGATGACACATCAGCGGGCTCGACGCTTCTCGGCCTGTCAGCGTCGCAGAGTCGCGGCGAACGCCCCGGTCAACGCCAGGATCGGCAGCCCGATGAACAGGTGGACTATCGCGGCGGCCACCCCGTCGAGGAACGGGACCGTCACCAGGAGCGGCAGCGCCACGGCCGCGATGATCAGCAACCCCACGGTCCACGAGAAAAACTGCTGCGGGTTGGCGGTGCCGACGAGCAGCAGGTACCAGAGGAGCCCGGCCAGGATCGCGGCCACCGCCCCGTAGACGGCGTACATGGTGGGGGTGTTGCCGCCGTTGGCCCACTGGTGGCCGAACCGGCCGAACGCCGCGTCCACCACCCAGGCGATCAGCCACCCGGCGATCGCCGCCACGAGAGCCGTGGCCGCGACGCTGCCCAGGAATTTGCCCACGTCGATAGCCGGACCGCGGGGCGCCCGGCGCTCCTGGTAGCCGGCGTCGTTCGAGTAGGGCTCGTCGTACCCAGCGTCCCCGCCCATCTGCGAGTACGCGCGCGAGTCGGGCTGGCCCATGCGCCGCGTCTGGTCGTCCTGTCCGGGATACATTCTTCTACCGCCTCCGAATCGGTGTGGTGGTCACCGAGGGTAGCCCCTTTGTCCACCGACTTCCCGCCTGCCGGGGTGCGGCCCCGCCCCGAGGCCGGTCGACGAGACCGGCCCGCCCGACCGTGAAGACGGTAGGGCGGGCCGGCGTCGGGTCCGGATGGACGAGTGGGATCAGTGGTTGATCGTCTTCTCCACACCGACACCCGTGAGGGAACGGACCTCCATCTCGACCCGCTTCTCCGGGAACTCGTCCTTCTTGCCGAGGAAGGTGCCGATGATCCCGAGGAGGAACGCCAGCGGGATCGACACGATGCCCGGGTTGGACAGCGGGAACAACGAGAAGTCGACACTGGTGATCATCGACTTCGGGCCGCCCGACACCGCGGGCGAGAGCGCGATCAGCACGAGTGTGCTGATCAGGCCGCCGTACATCGAGAACAGCGCGCCGGTGGTGTTGAACCGCTTCCAGAACAGCGAGTAGAGGATGGTCGGCAGGTTCGCCGAGGCCGCGATGGCGAACGCCAGGGCCACGAGGAAGGCGATGTTCTGCCCCATGGCGCCGATCCCCATGATGATGGACGCGATACCGATCACCACGACGGTGATCCGCGACACCCGCAACTGGGCCTTCTCGGTCGCCTTCCCGTGCTTGATGACGCCGTTGTAGATGTCGTGTGCGAACGACGCGGAGGCCGTGATGGCGAGACCCGCGACCACCGCGAGAATCGTCGCGAAGGCGACCGCCGAGATGATCCCGAGGAAGATCTCCCCGCCGAGCGCGAAGGCCAGCAGCGGGGCCGCCGAGTTCACGCCACCGGGCGCCGCCTCGATCACCTCCGACCCCACCATCGCCGCGGCACCGAAACCGAGGACCAGGGTGAACAGGTAGAACGACCCGATGAGCGCGATCGCCCAGGTGACCGAGCGGCGGGCCTCCTTGGCGGTGGGGACCGTGTAGAAGCGCATCAACACGTGGGGCAGGCCCGCGGTACCGAAGACCAGGGCGATCGACAGGGAGATGAAGTCGAGTTTGCTCGTCTCGGTGGCGCCGTACTGCAGGCCGGGCTGCAGGAGGTCCCTGCCGGAGTTGGCCACGGCCTCACCGAGGAGCGCCGAGAAGTTGCCCCGCACCGCCACCAGGACGAACAGGCACATGATCAACACGCCGCCGACCAGGAGGACGGCCTTGACCATCTGCACGTACGTGGTGCCCTTCATGCCACCGACGAGCACGTAGACGATCATCAGGAGCCCGACGACCGCCACGACGATCGCCTGCCCGGTGGAGTCGTTGATGTTGAGCAGGAGCGCCACCAGACCGCCGGCGCCCGCCATCTGTGCGATGAGATAGAACAGG
Organism: Dietzia sp. DQ12-76; assembly: GCF_014145045.1. Taxonomy (NCBI): domain Bacteria; kingdom Bacillati; phylum Actinomycetota; class Actinomycetes; order Mycobacteriales; family Dietziaceae; genus Dietzia; species Dietzia sp. DQ12-76. The sequence goes on along the minus strand of NZ_JAALDV010000133.1, from coordinate 2,753 downwards.
CACACCGAGAGGGTCGCCAGGGCCGCGGCCATGCGGACGGGCCGCTGCTTGAGACGGAAGCTGAGCACGTCCGCCATCGTGAACCGGCCCGTGTTGCGCATCAGTTCGGCGACCAGCATCAGCGCGACCAGCCACGCCACCAGGAACCCGATGGAGTAGAGGAAACCGTCGTAACCGTTGATGGCGATGGCGCCGGCGATGCCCAGGAACGAGGCGGCCGAGAGGTAGTCACCGGCGATCGCGAACCCGTTCTGCGGCCCCGTGAAGGTGGAGCCACCGGTGTAGAAGTCCTTAGTCGACTTGGTCGACTTGGACGCCCGGAGGACGAGGGTCATGGTCACGACGATGAAGATCCCGAACACGACCATGTTGAGAAGCGTGCTGCCGACCTGCTCACCGGGGGCGAGCTCGCGGATGTTGTACAGCCAGTCGCCCATCAGGCCACCTCACCTTCCAGCTCGTGGCGGATCGCTTCCGCGCGGGGATCGACCACCCGGTTGGCGAACCGGATGTAGAGGAACGTGATGAGGAACGTGGTGACGAACTGCGCCAACCCGATGATCAGCCCCCAGGTGATGTTCCCGAAGACCTTGGTCGCCATGAAGTCGGTCGCATAGACCGCCAGGAGCACGTACAGGAAGTACCAGACGAGGAAGGCGATCGTCATGGGGAAGACGAACGCCCTGAACTTGCTGCGCAACTCCTGGAATTCCGGGCTGGAGTGCATCGCCTCGAAGTCAGCCGGCTCCGGGCTGCGTCGTGACGATCCTCCCACCGGTGGATCAGCTGGCTGGGACACGGAGGTCCTCCGTTTCAATTGTCTCGAGCCGCACCGCTGTAGTGATGGGCCTCACAGATTTGGACGGAAGAAGTGTGACACGGGACACAAGCCTTTGCCGAGTGCGGTGTGTCCCCCGGAGGCTGATTCGCCAAAAGTCCTGGTGGACCCACCCCCGTCGGAGGGGTAGACCACCTAATCCGGGGGGTCGAGGGGTGAGGTCGCTCACCGATGACCCCGGCGCCCTCCGGAAACAGCGGACGTGCGGGCCGGTCGCCGCTCGGGCCCGCTGACACTCAGGTCATCGACCGCGGAACACCGGTGGCCTCTTCTCCGCGCGGGCGGCCCGCGCCTCGGCCATGTCCTCGCTACGCCAGGCGAGTTGTTGCAGCTCGGTGTGTTCGTCGCGGGGCAGGAGCCGGGCGTCGTCGTCATTGATCACGGACTTGATGTGCCGGAGGCTCAGGGGGGCGAACCGCGCGATCTCCGCGGCGAGTTCCATCGCCGTGTCGAGGTCACCGATCTCGTTGGCCAGGCCGATCCGGGCCGCCTCCTCCGCGCCCACCGGACGCGCGGTCATGAGGACCGACCGCGCGTGTCCTCCCCCGACCACGTTGGCGAGCCGCTTGATGGTCCAGTTGTCCAGGGCCAACCCCACCTTCACGACGGGTACCGCGAACACCGCGCCGGGGGCCACGACGCGGAGATCGGCGGCCAGGGCGAGCTGGACCCCGGCGCCGACTGCGGGCCCGTTGACGGCCGCGATGACGGGGACCGGCACCGACTCCACCGCCTCGAGCATCGCGGCGTGGGCGTCGTAGAAGTTCAGGTTGTACACGCCGCCGGACAGGTCGGCGCCGGCGCAGAAGGCCGACCCCGCCCCGGTGATGACGATCGCCCGGACCGGGTCCTCACCCTCCGCCGCGGCTCCCGCGACTTCGATCGCCTCCCGCAGGGCCGTGCAGACCTCCGCGTCGAGGGCGTTGCGGGTGCGGTGACGGTCGATGGTGACGACGGCGACGGGTCCGTCCCTGCGTGTGTCGATCATGGCGGCGGGGCCTTCCGGTGCGTCGCGGTCTTCTGTGTCGCGGGCTGGTCGTCGCGGACTGGTCGTGGCGGACTCGAGGCGGGGGTACTCTCCTGCACCCGTGACCGAGGATACCTGCTGGTGAACGCGCCCACCGTACGATGCGTCCATGGCCAGAACCGGAGCTCTGCAGATCCTCGACATGGTCCTCGACGACGGGTCGTTCCGGTCCTGGGACGGCCCGCCGCTGCGCTCGCCCCAGGTCGACTCGGTCCCGGGGTACGAGGACTCCCTCGAGCGCGCGGCGCGGGTGTCCGGGGTGGACGAGGCCGTCATCTCCGGTGAGGGGACCTTGCTGGGTCGGCGCGTGGTGTTCATCGCCTGCGAGTTCGACTTCCTCGCGGGCTCGATCGGAATCGCGGCGGCGGAGCGGATCGTGTCCGCGATCGAGCGAGCCACCGCCGAGCGCCTGCCGATCCTGGCGTCCCCGACGTCCGGTGGGACCCGCATGCAGGAGGGCACGATCGCCTTCCTGCAGATGGTCAAGATCTCCGCCGCCGTGGCCGGGCACAAGTCGGCGGGGCTCCCCTACCTCGTCTACCTGCGCCACCCGACCACCGGAGGGGTGTTCGCCTCGTGGGGGTCGTTGGGCCACGTCTCCGTGGCCGAACCCGGCGCGTTGATCGGGTTCCTGGGACCCCGGGTGTACGAGGCGCTCTACGAGGCCCCCTTCCCGGAGGGCGTGCAGGTGTCGGAGAACCTCGCCCGCCGCGGCATGATCGACGGCGTGCTCCCCCCCGAGGGGGTACGAGACCTCACGGCGCGGGCCCTGCGCGTCCTCTGCCAGGACCCCCCGTGTCAGGACGAACCGGCGCCACCGCACGGGCCCGTCCCCGAGCCGGAGTCCGACCGCGCCGAGCCGCCCGACGCGTGGGACGCCATCGTCCG
>NZ_JAALDV010000132.1:0-1757 GCF_014145045.1 Dietzia sp. DQ12-76 | reverse complement strand
GTGGCGGTGGTCGAGGCGGGAGCCATCGTGTGGGTCGGCGTGGCGCCCGCTGCGGCGCCGGTGATCTCGACCCCGTCGCGGTGCCGCCCGTCGACGTCCCTGCCGTCGGGGATGCCCGTCGCCTCCGAGTGCGCCGGGTCCAGACCCTCCGGGAGTGTGCGGGAGTCGGTGGGCGTGGGTTCGCCCAAGAAGATCCCGGTCCAGATCTTGAGCATCGACAGCAGGGTCAGGATGCTCACCACCACCGCGACGGCCGCGGCGGCGATCTGGCCGGCGTCCAGGGCCGCGATGATGAGGCTGAGCTTGGCGACGAAACCGGAGAAGGGCGGGATCCCGGCCAGGGACATCGCGGAGGCGAAGAAGGCGACCGCGACGAGGGGTTCGGTCTTGGCCAGTCCCGAGAGCTGCCCCAGCCGCCGGGGACCGTAGCGCACCTCGATCGCGCCGATCGCCAGGAACAACGCGGCCTTGACGATCATGTGGTGCAGCAGATAGAAGATGCCGGCGGTCAGGCCGATGGGGCCGAACAGCGCGACTCCCAGGAGGATGTAGCCGATCTGGCTGACCATGTGGAACGCGAGGATCGAGCGGGGCGCGGCCTCGCCCACCGCGCCGAGCACGCCGATGAGCATGGTCGCGGAGAACACGACGACCCCCACCCACAGATAGCGCGAGTCGCCGTCGAAGATCACCGCGTAGATGCGGTAGATCGCGTAGATCGCGATCTTGGTGTGCAGGCCCGAGAACATCGCGGTCACCGCGGGGGACATCTTGGGGTACGCGCGCGCCAGCCACCCGTGCACGGGGACCACCGCGGCCTTGATCGCGAGAGCGAAGAGCACCAGGGCGGTGGCCACGGCCACGGCCGTGTCCTCCGAGGCGGCCCCGTGGAGCTGGGCGATGTTGACGGTCCCCGTCACCCCGTAGATCAGCGCGACCCCGATCAACAAGATGGTCGAGGCGAGGAGGTTGACCGAGATGTAGAGGCGCGAGGCCGCGACGCCGACCACGCTCGCACGCCCGGACCGGGTGATCATCATGAGCCCGTAGGAGGGCAGGAGCATGACCTCGACAAAGACGAAGAAGTTGAACAGATCCCCGGTGAGCAGGGCGCCGTTCACGCCGGCGGTGACCAGGAGGACCAGCGGTGGGTAGAACCTCTTGTACGCCTCCCCGGCCGCGACCGCGAAGGCGGCACACGTGAGCGTCAACAGGCTCGTGACCGTGAGCATGAGCGCGGAGAACATGTCGAGCACGAACGGGATGGACACCCCGGGCGCCCACAGGGCGACCTGGTGCACCACGACCGAGCCGTCCGACACCCACGGCACGGTGGCCACGGCCGCGGCCAACTGCGTCCCGAGCACCGCGAACAGCACGGTGAGGATCAGCCGTGTCCTCGATGCGACCGCGACGAGCACTCCCGCCGTCAGCAGCGGGACGGCGACGAACAGCGTGAGGGCGGACTCCAGCGTCATCGGTGGACCCCTTCCGCGTCGTGGGTCGACGGCTCATCGGGCTCCGGGTCCTCCGGGTGGGCGCCGCCCGGGGTCTCGGGGAGGAGGTCCAGGGGGTCGAGGTCGCCGATGTCGGTGTCGTCGTCGTCACCGCCGATCACCGCCAGCACGAGCAGGTAGATCGTGATGGCGAACGCGATGACGATGGCCGTGAGGACGAACGCCTGCGGCAGACCGTCGGAGGTCAGCGCCGGGTCCGGGTCAGACACTAGCGGGGCCTCGCGGCGCGACGCACCGCCG
>NZ_JAALDV010000131.1:0-16427 GCF_014145045.1 Dietzia sp. DQ12-76 | reverse complement strand
CGCGCCGCCTGGCCGCGGCCGCGACGGTCTCGGCGCCGGCGATCGCGAAGCGCGCGGACACGCCGGAGGACTGGTTGACCGACTCCGAGGTCCGCAGTTCGCGCGTGAACCGGGCGAGCAGTTCCATCACGGCGTCCGGAACCTCCGCGGTGAGCTCCGCCTCCTGGCGCACGACCTCGATCTCGTCGGACAGGTCCAGCGGGTAGTGCGTGCGGATCTCGGCGCCGAACCGATCCTTGAGCGGGGTGATGATGCGTCCGCGGTTGGTGTAGTCCTCCGGGTTCGCCGAGGCCACCACCAGGACGTCGAGGGGAAGACGCAGGACGTACCCGCGGATCTGGACGTCCCGCTCCTCCATGACGTTGAGCAGCGCCACCTGGATGCGCTCGGCCAGGTCGGGGAGTTCGTTGAGCGCCACGATCCCGCGGTTCGCGCGGGGTACCAGACCGTAGTGGATCGTCTCCGGGTCGCCGAGGCGCCGTCCCTCCGCCACCCGCATCGGGTCGACGTCGCCGATCATGTCCGCCACGGAGGTGTCCGGGGTCGAGAGCTTCTCGACGTAGCGCTCGGTCCGGTGCCGCCAGTCGATCGCCAGTGAGTCCCCCTCGCGGGCGATCCGCTCCCGCGTCGCCGAGGTGATCGGAGCGAGTGGGTCCTCCCCCAGCTCGGATCCCGCGACGACGGGCGACCACTCGTCGAGCAGGCCCACCAGGGTGCGCAGCAGGCGTGTCTTGCCCTGCCCGCGCTCGCCCAGCAGGACGATGTCGTGACCGGCGATGACCGCCCTCTCGAGTTGCGGGATGACCGTCGTGTCGAAACCGTGCATCCCCGGCCAGGGATCGCGGCCCGCGGCCAGTCCGGCGAGGAGGTTCTCGCGCATCTCCTCGCGCATGCTGCGGCTGGTGTACCCCGCGGCGCGCAGGTCGCCGAGGGTCTGGACGTCCGGCTTGTCGCTCACGGGGCCCACGGTAGTCCTCCTCGCGGCCCCGTGCCCCGACCCGAGCCGGGCCTGGGTCGGCGGGGATGGGGTGCGACAGGGTGTCGAGGTCGGGATTCAGTCCTCGATCGGCACCCGGTGGTCGCTCGCGATCGACACCCTGTTGAACGCGTTGATCAGGACGATCGACCACTCCAGCGCCGAGAGCTGGTCGTCGTCGAAGTGCTCGGCGGCGGCGGCCGTGGCCTCCTCGCGCTCGGTCACCCCGTCCAACCGCGTGAGGGTCTCGGCCAGGCGGAGCGCGGCGCGTTCGGGGGCACCGAAATCGTCGATGTCCCGCCAGGCCGGCAACAGGTCGAGGCGATCCTGCGACACCCCCGCCTTCCGCGCGGCCGGGACGTGCGTGGCCAGACAGGCAGCGCACCCGTTGAGCTGGGAGACCCTGACGTTGACCAACTCGATCAGCGCCTCCTCCAGGCCCGCCCCGGTCGACGCCTCCCGGGAGGCGACCGCGGTGCGGACGAGCTGCTTGTAGACCTCACGCTGGGCGCGGTCCAGCTGCGGGACACCCATGATCAGGCGTCCTTCCCGGTCCGTGCTCGCGCCGCCGGGTTCGCCCTCGGCGTGAGCACGCTGCCGGGCAGCGTGGGCGCGGGGAGGCGGGTGAGCCCGTCGGGGTTGCGCCCGATATACCCGTCGACCCGCCCGAAGCGATCCGACCCGTCCTCCCACTCCTGCCGGTAGCGCACGATCTCGTCGTGGCTGCGGCCGATGAAGTTCCACCACATGACGATCTCCTCGCCGAACGGGGTGCCACCGATGAGGATCATGCGCGCCGGGGTGGATCCGGTGTTGTCGATCGTCAGGGTGGCCTCGCCGACCCCCGTGTAACCCAGTTGCGCGGGGTGGACTGTCACACCCTCGAGCGTGATGTCGCCGGTGTCCACCAGGAGCCCGTGTTCGAACTCCGGGTCGACATCGAAGGTGAGCCGGGCGCCGGGGTCCAGTCGGAGCTCCGCGCCCAGGAGCGGGGTGAAGGTCGCGACGGGCGACGACGAGCCCAGCAACGACCCGATGAAGACGAGCGCGGATCCGCCCTCGTACTCCACCCTCTCGGGAACGTGGTGCTCGAACGCCCGGCCGCTGGTCTCGCGGTCCCTCTCGGGCAGCACCGTCCACAGCTGCACGCCGTGCAGAACGCCCGTGTCCTGGGTCGAGACCTCGGTGTGGCAGATCCCCGCTCCGGAGGTCATGAGGTTGACCTCGCCGGGCCGGACCACCGCGTGGTTGTCACCGGAGTCGTGGTGGGTCACATTGCCCTCGAACAGCCAGCTGACGGTCTGGAGTCCGGTGTGTGGGTGGGAGGGCACGTCCATACCGCCGGTGGCCGACACGTCGTCCGGACCGTAGTGGTCGACGAAGCACCAGGCTCCGATCAGAGAGCGCTGACGTTGCGGCAGGGTCCGCCTGACCGTCATCGCGCGCGGTCCGCCGAGGGGCACGTCACGGGAGGTGATGATCTCCACCGCGGCACCGCCCGGTTCGGGCCCGCCGGGCGCTCCCCCCGCCTCGCAGTCGATCTCCTCCGGATGGGCGTCGAGGTTGCTCACGACCGCACCTCCGCGTCGGCCACGCTGGGGCCGTCGGATGCCTCTCGCCCCATCTCGAGCCTGGCGGCGTCGATCCTGCCCCTCAGCGCCGCTCTGAGTGCCCTGTCCACGACCGGGACGGGGAGGAGGTCGAGGAGCCTGCGGCCGAGATCCCATCGCACGGCGTACCGGTGGCGGGGCCGGGCGGTCGTGCCCGCGGTCCACACCGCTTCCGCCAGGAGCCGGGGATCGGCGGCCTTGTCGTCCTCGCCGGCCGCCATCTCCCCTATCACGGCGGCCATGGCGGCGAAGGGCGAACCCGGGAGCGTCGACTCCTGGAAGCGGCGCCGGATGGAGGCGGTCATGCCCGTGCGGAACGGGCCCGGTTGCACGAGCACCACGTCGAGGCCGAGGAACATGAGCTCGCGCCGGAGGGAGTCCCCGTAGGCCTCGATCGCGTGCTTGCTCATGGCGTAGGCGCCGTTCATCGGCATCCCGTGTTGCGGCCCGGTCTCCGAACTGATGAGGACCACCCGGCCGCCGGTGACGCGGAGCAGGTCGAACATCGCGTGCACCGTCCGGACGGTCCCCATCACGTTGACGTCGAGCACCTGCTGCACCCTGTCGGGGTCCGTCTCGGCGAGCGGTCCGATGCCCAGAACCCCGGCGAAGGTGATCAGCGCGTCCAGCCGGCCGTGGTCGGCGCGGACGCGGTCCGCGAGCGCCCGCAGGGACACGGGATCGGTGACGTCGACCGCCACGGGGGTGAGCCCCTCGCCCCCGACCGGCGGAGTGAGATCAGCCGCGACCACGTGCCACCCGCGGGCGGCGTAGAGCGCGGCCGTGGCGGCACCGAGACCACCCCCGGCTCCGGTGATGACGACGACGGGGGTGTCGGAGGCCGAGGCGGAGGTCATACCGCCGACGGTACCGGCGCGGCGGGTCCGCCGTGAGGGACCCGGGCGCGGGACCCGGTGAATCGGTGAATCGGGCCCCGTTCGGTCAGGCGCCGACGACGAGTCCGAGTTTGCCGGCCAGACGATCGATGTAGGCCAGCACCTCCTCCTCGGACTTGTCCGGGGTCCCGTAGACGAGCTCGTGCACGCCCAACTCGCGGTACATCTCGATCTTCTCGGGGACCGGCTTGCCGTCGAGTACCACGATGTACGGCTCCCCGTCCCGGCCGGCCTGCGCCCACAGCTCCCGCAGCTGCCGGACGCTCCCCGCGATGTCCTGGGAGATCGGGGTGGTCATCCACCCGTCGGCACTGCGGCAGATCCACTTGAAGTTCTTCTCGTTTCCCGCCGCACCGACGAGCGTCCGGGGGCCGCCCTCCTGGACGGTCTTGGGCCAGGCCCAGCTGAGGCCGAAGTCCACGAACCGGCCGTGGTACTCGGCCTCCTCCCGGGTCCACAACTCGCGCATCGCCTCGAGGTACTCGCGCAGCATGGTGCGCCGCAACGCGGGTGGGACGTTGTGATCCGCCATTTCGTCGAGGTTCCAGCCGTACCCCACCCCGAGCACCGTGCGCCCGCCCGAGAGGTGGTCGACCGAGGCGATGGTCTTGGCCAGGGTGATGGGGTCGCTCTCGACCGGGATCGCGACGGCGGTGCCGAGGCGGATCGTCGAGGTGACCGAGGACACCGCGGCGAGCGTGACCCACGGATCCAGCGTGCGGCTGTAGCGCTCGTCGGGCAGCTCGGCCCCGCCGGTTCCCGGGTGCGCGGCCTCGCGCCGGATCGGGATGTGGGTGTGCTCGGGGACGTAGAACGCCGAGAACCCCGCCTTCTCCGCGGCCACCGCGGCCACCGTCGGCCGGATCCCCCGATCACTCGTGAACAGGGTGAGTCCGAATTGCATGGGCGCTCCTCGTGCCGTCGGGATCGCCGACCGACACCTGACCAGACAGGTGTCCAGCGGCGGTTTCCGTCAGACTAGCGCACCGCGGCCGGGATCGGCGGGCACTCCTCGCCCGGGGCGCAGTCGGCCGGATCGCCCGGGGCGCTCTGCAACCGCTGCATGGTGTGGTCGGAGACGTAGCGGAAGATCTCATTGCCCGGCGTGGTGCGCGACAGCGCGTCCGCCGCGAGCAGCACCACCGCCCCCGTCCACGTGCTCAGCTCCACGGGCCAGCGCTTGCCGTCCGCGAACACCAGCCCGGTCCAGTAGGAGCCGTCTGAGTCCCGCAGGTGCTGCATGTTGGTGAACTGCTCGAGGGCCTGGTCGTGCCGGCCCGCCGCCTCGAGCGCGAGCACGAGCTCGCACGTCTCGGCGCCGGTGACCCACGGACGGTGGTCCACGCACCGGATGCCCAGCCCGTCGACGACGAACCGGTCCCAGTGGGCATCCAACCGCTGCTGCGCCTGCTCACCCACCATCACCCCGCCGAGCACCGGGTAGTACCAGTCCATGGAGAACTCGGCCTTGGGGGTGAACAGTTCGGGGTGCGCCCGCAGGGCGTGCCCGAGGGAGTCGGCGGCGGCGTCCCAGTCCGGGGCCGTCTCACCGAGTTCCTCGGCGATCGCGACGCCACACCGCAGGGCGTGGTGGACACTCGAGGACCCTGTGATGAGGGCCTCCTCGCAGAAGCCCTCGTCCCCGGCGCCCCACCACATCTGCCCCTCCGGGCCCTGGAAGGTCAGCACCAGGTCCAGTGCCCTGCGCACCGTCGGCCACATCGACTCCAGGAATCCCTGCCGGGCCGTGACCAGGTGGTGGTGCCATACACCGACAGCGACGTAGGCGCAGAAGTTGGAGTCCGTGTCCGCGTCGACGACGACCCCGTCCTGCCACCGCACCGGCCACGAGCCGTCGCCGCGCTGGGTGTCCCGGAGGAAGCCGTAGGCCCTCTCGGCGGCCTCCCACTGCCCGGCCACGGACAGCCCCATGGCGGACTCCACGTGGTCCCACGGGTCGGTGTGCCCGCCGGTGAACCACGGGATCTCCCCGTTCGGACGCTGCACGGAGGCGATCCACTCGCCGGTGGCCCGCGCCGCGTCGGCGTCGAGCACCCCCGGGACGCTGGGGACGGGACGGGACCGGTCTACTGCGGTGTCGGAGGTGAGCACTGACGATCAGGCCTCCGCGGGCTTGCGGAGGTAGAACACGATGGATTTGCCCATCACCGGGTTCAGGACCTTCTCGGCGGTCCGGGTGAGCCAGGGCCCCTTCATCAGGTCCCACACCAGGAGCTTGTGGTAGGCCTTGGGCAGCGGGTGGTCGTCGTTCTCCGTGCCCACCGCGCACTTGAGCCACCAGTAGGGGGCGTGCAGCGCGTGCGCGAAGCCGGTGCCGGTGACCTCCAGGCCCGCGGCGCGCAGCTTGTAGCCCAACTCCTCGGCGGTGTAGATGCGGCAGTGTCCGCCCGGGTTCGAGTGGTAGGCGTCCGAGAGCTTCCAGCAGAGCTTCTCCGGCCACTCGCGCGGCACGGTCACCGCGGCGACCCCACCCGGCTTGAGGATCCGCACCAACTCGGCGATCGCCCGGGTGTCCTCCGGGACGTGCTCGAGAACCTCGGAGATGAGCACCAGGTCGAAGGTGCCGTCCTCGTAGGGCATGTCCAGCGCGTCACCGGTGACGGCCTCCCCCTTGGAGGTGGGCAGCCCCTCTCCCTCGGCCTCCATCGCGGCGAGCATCTCGGTCACCTGACGCATCTCGTCGGCGTTCTGGTCGAAGGCCGTGACGTCGGCTCCGCGGCGGTACAGCTCGAAGGTGTGCCGTCCGAGGCCGGCCCCCACGTCGATGGCTCGCATGCCGGGGGTGACCCCCAGACGGTCGAAGTCTGCGGTCAACATGCGGCGTCCTCCTGCTCACGGATGTCGTACTCCCCGGGATCCGGGAGCACCTCGGACACGTCGTCGGTGACGTGCTCGTCTAGCTCTGCCTGGTCCGGCCCGATGACCGGTCCGGCGGTGAGGTCCGGGAGCGTCTCGCCCCGGACCCTGGCGATCGCCGTCTCGTAGACCTCGACGGTCCGCCGTGCCACGGCGGCCCAGCTGTACCGCTCCATCACCCGCTGCCGCCCGCCGCGCGACAGGCGTCGTCGCTCGATCGGATCGGACAACAACGCGCTGATCTCGCGGGCGAGCCCGTCGACGTCGCCGGGCTCGACGAGCCGGGCGGCGATGTCGTCGGTGCCGACGACCTCCGGGAGAGCGCCCGCGCGGCTGGCGATCAACGCACAGCCGCTCGACATGGCCTCGACCGCGGGCAGCGAGAAGCCCTCGTACATGCTCGGAACGACCGAGATCTCCGCCGTGCCCACGAGCTCGGCCAGCTCGTCGTCGTCGACCCCCGACACCAGGTCGACCGCGTCGCGGAGCCCCAGCGAGTCCAGCAGCCTGGCGGCCTCCCCCTTGCGCTTGAGCTTGGAGACGAGTGTCAGCCTCACCCCCGGATGGTCCCGCCGGACCTTCGCGAGCGCGCGCAGCAGGATCGGCACACCCTTGAGCGGCTGATCGGCGCTGGCCACGCACACCAGCCGGCCGGGCTCGCGGTCTCGTCGATCGTGGAAACGGTCGGTGTCGACCCCAAGTGGGATGGTCACGATCCGGTCGGGGTCCACACCGAAGTCGGACGCGATGTCCTCGGCGGAGTTGCTGGAGACGGTGATGATCTCCTCGAGCTTCCGGGACACGCGGATCTGCATGCCGAGGAAGCCGAACCAGCGCCAGGTGGTGATCTTCTTGCGCCAGGGAGCCTCCTTCATGGCGAGGTCGCGATCCCGGGTGATGGGGTGGTGCACCGTGGCGACGACCGGGAACCCGGCCTCCTCGAGCGCCAACAGTCCACTTCCCAGGCACTGGTTGTCGTGCACCACGTCGAAGTCGGCGAGCCGCGGTGTGAGGGCACGGGCCGCACGGAGACTGAACGTGCGCGGCTCCGGGAACCCGGCGGTCCACATCGTCACCACCTCGAGGAGGTCGATCAGGTCGCGGATCTCCCGGGGGTGCGGCGTGCGGAACGGATCGGCGTCGTTGTACAGGTCCAGGCTCGGCACCCTGGTGAGCGTCGGCCCCGGGTCGAGCTCGGGGTACGGCTGTCCGGAGAACACCTCGACGGTGTGACCCAATGCGGCCAACTCGCGGCTGAGGTGCCGGACGTAGACGCCCTGCCCGCCGCCGTGTGGCTTGCTCCTGTACGAGAGCAGTGCGATGCGCACGGTCTATCGCTCCCCTTCCGGTCATCCGGCCCCGGTCCGCCGCGAGGACCGCGGCGGCTCAGGGCACATCGAGCAAGTCTAGAACACGTTCGCGGCCAGCGACGACACGGCCGGGGCCGACGCACCGGACCCCCGGGCGCTCGGGGCGTCCGGGGGTCCGGTGGTGGTGCGTGCCGGCGAATGGCCGCCGGTGGGGTCGGCTCAGTACCCCAGGTCGTCCAGGCGGACCGACGCGCCGGTGGCGTCGCCGAATCCGTCCTCGGGACCGTAGAACCCATCCCCGTAATCCGGGATGGAGTAGGCCGCCGCGCGGGCCTCCTCGGTGGGCTCGACCGTCGAGTTCCGGTACCGGTTGATGCCGGTACCCGCCGGGATGAGCTTACCGATGATGACGTTCTCCTTGAGGCCCACGAGCCTGTCCGAACGCCGGTTGATGGCGGCGTCCGTGAGCACGCGGGTGGTCTCCTGGAAGGAGGCCGCCGACAACCACGAGTCCGTGGCGAGCGAGGCCTTGGTGATACCCATGAGGACCGGTCGCGCCGAGGCCGGCGAGCCGCCCTCGGTGAGGACGCGACGGTTCTCCGCGGTGAGCTCGGCGCGCTCGACCAGGGCACCGGGCAGGAACTCGGTGCTGTTGGACTCGTTGATGGCGACGCGACGCATCATCTGGCGGACGATCACCTCGAGGTGCTTGTCGTGGATCGACACGCCCTGCGCGCGGTAGACCTTCTGCACCTCGTCGACGAGGAACTTCTGGACACCGTTCGGGCCCAGGATGGCCAGAACCTCGTGCGGGTCGGCCGGCCCCTCGAGCAGCGGCTGCCCGCGGTCGAGGTGGTCGCCGTCGACGATCGGGCGGGAGGACCCGTCATCGAGGGTGATGTGCGCGAGTCCCTGACGCTTGGACAGCTTCTCGTACACGATCTCGTCCGCGCCGTTGTCCGGCACGATCGTGATGGTGTAGAAGCGCTCCTCCTCCTCGAGGCGGATGCGGCCCGCCTCCTCGGCGATCGGGGCCTTGCCCTTGGGTACCCGGGCCTCGAAGAGCTCCTGCACACGCGGCAGACCGCCGGTGATGTCGTCACCGACGCCACCCTGGTGGAACGTGCGCATGGTCAGCTGGGTGCCCGGCTCACCGATGGACTGGGCGGCGACGATGCCGACGGCCTCGCCGATGTCGACCAGCAGACCGGTCGCCATGGACCGGCCGTAGCAGGTGGCGCAGACTCCCGTACCCGTGGTGCAGGTGAGGACCGAGCGGACCTTGACCTTCTCCACTCCGGCGGCGATGAGCGCCTCGATGGTCGGGTCGCCGAGGTCGGTGCCGGCGGCCACGATGACCGTCCCGGAGGCGTCGACCGCGTCCTCCGCGAGGGTGCGGGCGAACGTCGAGGTCTCGACGTGCTCGTCCCGCGAGAGAGCACCGGTCTCGACCCCGTGCGCGTCCACCTCACGTCGGGCGATGACGGTCTCGATGCCCTTGCTCGTCCCACAGTCCGTCTCGCGGACGATGACGTCCTGGGAGACATCGACGAGACGCCGCGTGAGGTAGCCCGAGTCGGCCGTACGGAGCGCCGTGTCGGCCAGACCCTTGCGCGCACCGTGCGTGTTCATGAAGTACTCGAGCACGGTCAGACCCTCGCGGAACGAGGACTTGATGGGCTGCGGGATGAACTCGCCGTTCGGACGCGTCACCAGGCCCTTCATGCCCGCGAGCGAGCGGATCTGGGTCATGTTGCCCGCCGCGCCCGACTTGACGATCGTCGGGATGGGGTTGGAGTCCGGGTAGTTGGCCTCCATGGCCTGACCGATCTCGTCGGTGGCCTCCTGCCAGAGCTTGACCAGGTCGCTCTTGCGCTCCTCGTCGGTGATCTTGCCCAGGCCGAACTGCGACTCGAGGCGGGCCGCCTTGGCGTCGTACGAGGCGAGGATCTCCTTCTTGGCCGGCGGGACCAGGACGTCGGACATCGCGATGGTGACGCCCGAGCGGGTGGCCCAGTAGAAACCGGTGTCCTTGAGCTTGTCCACCGTCTGCGCGACGACGATCATCGGGTACCGCTCGGCGAGGTCGTTGATGATCACGGCCTGTCGCTTCTTCGGCATCTGCTCGTTGACGAACGGGTAGTCCGCCGGGAGCAGCTCGTTGAACATCACGCGACCCAGCGTGGTCTCGGCCATCCACTCCTGGCCCTGGCTCCACCCCTCGGGGAACAGCTCGGCCTCGATCTCGGCGGGGGGCCGCTGGTGCGTCATCCGCACCCGGATCGGCGCGTGGATGTCCAGCACCCCCAGGTCGACGGCCATGATGGCCTCCGCCGGGGTCGAGTACACGCCGGTCGCCGGGGCGTCCTGCGTGGCCGGGACATAGGCGCCCGTGGCTCCCTCGTCGAGCCGGGTCAGGTAGTACAGACCCGTCACCATGTCCAGACGCGGCATGGCGAGCGGTCGGCCCGACGCCGGCGACAGGATGTTGTTCGAGGCGAGCATGAGGATGCGGGCCTCGGCCTGCGCCTCCGCCGACAGCGGCAGGTGCACGGCCATCTGGTCACCGTCGAAGTCGGCGTTGAACGCCTCACACACGAGCGGGTGGAGCTGGATGGCCTTGCCCTCGACGAGCTGCGGCTCGAACGCCTGGATGCCGAGGCGGTGCAGCGTGGGCGCGCGGTTGAGCATCACCGGGTGCTCGGCGATGACCTCTTCGAGCACATCCCACACCTGGTCGCGCTGACGCTCGACCATCCGCTTGGCGGACTTGATGTTCTGGGCGTGGTTGAGGTCCACCAGCCGCTTCATGACGAACGGCTTGAACAGCTCGAGAGCCATGAGCTTGGGCAGACCGCACTGGTGCAACTGGAGCTGCGGACCCACGACGATGACGGAACGACCCGAGTAGTCGACGCGCTTGCCGAGCAGGTTCTGGCGGAACCGGCCCTGCTTGCCCTTGAGGAGGTCCGAGAGCGACTTGAGCGGTCGGTTGCCCGGCCCCGTGACGGGCCGCCCACGACGACCGTTGTCGAACAGCGCGTCCACGGACTCCTGCAGCATCCGCTTCTCGTTGTTGACGATGATCTCGGGGGCACCGAGATCCATCAGCCGCTTGAGACGGTTGTTGCGGTTGATCACGCGGCGGTAGAGGTCGTTGAGGTCCGAGGTGGCGAACCGGCCGCCGTCGAGCTGGACCATCGGACGCAGCTCCGGCGGGATCACCGGGACGGCCCCGAGCACCATCGCGGCCGGGTTGTTGCCCGAGCGCAGGAACGCGGAGACGACCTTGAGACGCTTGAGGGCGCGGATCTTCTTCTGGCCCTTGCCGTTGCGGATGATGTCGCGCAGGCTCTCGGCCTCGCTCTCGAGGTCGAAGTTCTCCAGCAGCGACTGGATAGCCTCGGCACCCATCCCGCCCTCGAAGTACTCGCCGAAGCGGTCCTCGAGCTCGCGGTAGATGCTCTCGTCCACGATGATCTGGTTGACCTCCAGCTTGGTGAAGGTGGTCCAGATCTCCTCGAGACGGTCCAGCTCACGCTGGGCCGACTCGCGGATCTTCTTCATCTCCTTCTCGCCGCCGTCCTTGACCTTGCGGCGCTGGTCGGCCTTGGCACCCTCGGCCTCCAGTTCGGCCAGGTCGGCCTCGAGCTTCTTGGCGCGTGCCTCGATGTCGGAGTCCCGCTCGTCCTCGATGATCTTGCGCTCTTCGAGGATCTGCGCCTCGAGGGTGCTGAGCTCGTTGTGGCGCAGGTCGGAGTCCACGCCGGTGATGACGTAGGCCGCGAAGTAGATGATCTTGTCGAGGTCCTTGGGCGCGAGGTCCAGGAGGTAGCCCAGCCGCGACGGGACGCCCTTGAAGTACCAGATGTGGGTGACGGGCGCGGCCAGCTCGATGTGGCCCATCCGCTCACGACGCACCTTGGCGCGGGTGACCTCGACGCCACAGCGCTCACAGATGATGCCCTTGAAGCGCACGCGCTTGTACTTGCCGCAGTAGCACTCCCAGTCCCGGGTGGGGCCGAAGATCTTCTCGCAGAACAGGCCCTCCTTCTCCGGCTTGAGGGTGCGGTAGTTGATGGTCTCCGGCTTCTTGACCTCGCCGTAGGACCAGTTGCGGATGTTCTCCGCCGTCGCCAGGCTGATGACCAGCTCGTCGAAGTAGTTGACGTCCTGCACGTAGGCGTCCTTTCCCGTATGGGATGGTGGCGGGCCCCTCGCGGGGTGGGGCCGGTACGGGGCCCGCCGTGGTGATACTGACTCTGTCGGATGCGGGGCGCCGGTTGCGCGCCCCAGGCGCCTACTGCGCCAGCTCGTCCGCGGCCGAGGACTCGTCCCGGGAGAGGTTGATCCCCAGGTTCGCGGCGGTGCGGTCGAGGTCGTCGTCCTCGGCGCCCTCACCCAACGAGACCGCCTGACCGTCGCTGGAGAGCACCTCGACGTTGAGGCACAGCGACTGCAGCTCCTTGAGCAGGACCTTGAACGACTCCGGGATCCCGGGCTCGGGGATGTTCTCCCCCTTGACGATCGCCTCGTACACCTTCACTCGGCCCACGACGTCGTCGGACTTGATCGTGAGCAGCTCCTGGAGGGTGTACGCGGCACCGTAGGCCTGCATCGCCCAGCACTCCATCTCACCGAAGCGCTGGCCACCGAACTGGGCCTTACCGCCGAGCGGCTGCTGGGTGATCATCGAGTACGGACCCGTGGAGCGGGCGTGGATCTTGTCGTCCACCAGGTGGTGCAGCTTGAGGATGTACATGTACCCCACGGACACCGGGTACGGGAAGGGCTCACCCGACCGACCGTCGATCAGGGTCGCCTTGCCGTCGGCCTCCACCATCCGCTCCCCGTCGCGGTTCGGGAGGGTGCAGCCGAGCAGGCCGGTGATCTCCGTGTCCGCCGCGCCGTCGAAGACGGGCGTGGCCGTGTTGGTGCCGGCCTCGACGCTGTGGATCTCCTCCGGCAGCTTGGACGCCCACTCGGGGAGGGAACCGTCCGCCTCGCGGGGCACCTCCCAGCCCGCCTTGGCCAGCCAGCCGAGGTGGGTCTCCATGATCTGACCGATGTTCATACGACGCGGGACGCCGTGCGTGTTGAGGATGATGTCCACGGGTGTGCCGTCGGGCATGAACGGCATGTCCTCGGCGGGGAGGATCTTGCCGATGACGCCCTTGTTGCCGTGGCGACCGGCGAGCTTGTCGCCGTCCTGGATCTTGCGCTTCTGCGCCACGTAGACCCGGACCAACTCGTTCACGCCGGGGGGCAGGTCGTCGTCGTCGTCGCGCGAGAACACGCGGACGCCGATCACCTTCCCGGACTCGCCGTGAGGCACCTTGAGCGAGGTGTCGCGCACCTCGCGCGCCTTCTCACCGAAGATCGCGCGCAGCAGGCGCTCCTCGGGGGTGAGCTCGGTCTCGCCCTTGGGCGTGACCTTGCCGACCAGCACGTCGCCGTCACGGACCTCGGCGCCGATGCGCACGATGCCGCGGTCGTCCAGGTCCGCCAGGACCTCGTCGGAGACGTTGGGGATGTCGCGGGTGATCTCCTCGGCGCCCAGCTTGGTGTCGCGGGCGTCGATCTCGTGCTCCTCGATGTGGATGGACGTGAGCACGTCCTCCTCCACGAGTCGCTGCGAGAGGATGATCGCGTCCTCGTAGTTGTGACCCTCCCACGGCATGATCGCCACGAGCAGGTTCTTGCCGAGCGCCATCTCGCCGTTCTCGGTGCAGGGTCCGTCGGCGAGGACCTGACCGGCCTCGACGCGCATCCCCTCGTCCACGATCGGCTTCTGGTTGGAGCACGTGCCCTGGTTGGACCGCGCGAACTTGGCCAGGCGGTAGGTCTGACGTCCCCCGTCGTCGTCCATGACGGTGATGAAGTCGGCCGAGACCTCCTCCACCACGCCCGCACGGGTGTTGACGACGACGTCGCCCGCGTCCACGGCCGCGCGCAGCTCCATGCCGGTGCCGACGAGCGGCGACTCGGACCGCACGAGCGGGACCGACTGACGCTGCATGTTCGCGCCCATCAGGGCACGGTTGGCGTCGTCGTGCTCGAGGAACGGGATCATGGCGGTGGCCACGGAGACCATCTGCCGCGGCGAGACGTCCATGTAGTCGACATCCGTGCCCGCGACGACCTCGACGTCACCGTGCTTCTTGCGCACGAGGACGCGGTCCTCGACGAACCTGCCGTTCTCGTCGATCTCCGAGTTGGCCTGCGCCACGACGTGGCGGTCCTCCTCGTCGGCGGTGAGGTAGTCGACCTGGTCGGTGACCGCGCCGTCGACGACCCGGCGGTAGGGGGTCTCGATGAAGCCGAACGGGTTGACCCGCGCGTAGACCGAGAGCGACCCGATCAGACCGATGTTCGGACCTTCGGGGGTCTCGATCGGGCACATGCGACCGTAGTGCGAGGCGTGCACGTCGCGCACCTCGAGGCCGGCGCGCTCACGCGACAGACCGCCGGGGCCCAGGGCGGACAGGCGCCTCTTGTGGGTCAGGCCCGACAGCGGGTTGTTCTGGTCCATGAACTGCGACATCTGGGAGGTTCCGAAGAACTCCTTGAGCGCGGCGGTGATGGGCCGGATGTTGATCAGCGACTGCGGGGTGATCGCCTCGGAGTCCTGCGTGGTCATCCGCTCACGGACCACGCGCTCCATCCGGGACAGGCCCACGCGGACCTGGTTCTGGATGAGCTCGCCGACGGTGCGCAGACGACGGTTTCCGAAGTGGTCGATGTCGTCGACGTCGACCGGGACCTCGCGGCCCCCCGGGACCTGCATCGAGGTCTCGCCCGCGTGGAGGCGCACGAGGTACTCGATGGTGGCGGCGATGTCCTCACGCGTGAGCGTGGTGGTGTCGTCTCCCTCGGGATCCGGCAGACCGAGCTTGCGGTTGACCTTGTAGCGGCCGACGCGGGCCAGGTCGTAGCGCTTCTCCTTGAAGAACAGGTTCTCCAGGAGCGCCTCCGCGGACTCGCGGGTCGGCGGCTCGCCCGGACGCAGCTTGCGGTAGATCTCGAGCAGGGCCTGGTCCGTGTCCTCGACCGTGTCCTTCTCGAGGGTGGACATCATGATCTCGGAGAAGCCGTAGCGCTCCTTGATCTCGGTGGTGGTCCAGCCGAGGGCCTTGAGCAGCACGGTCACGGACTGACGGCGCTTGCGGTCGATACGCACGCCGACCGTGTCGCGCTTGTCCACGTCGAACTCCAGCCACGCACCGCGCGACGGGATGACCTTCACGGAGTGGACGTCCCGCTCCGTCGACTTGTCGCGGCTCCGGTCGAAGTAGACGCCGGGCGAGCGGACGAGCTGCGAGACGACGACGCGCTCGGTGCCGTTGATGATGAACGTGCCCTTGTCCGTCATCATCGGGAAGTCACCCATGAAGACGGTCTGCGACTTGATCTCGCCCGTCTCGGTGTTCTCGAACTCGGCCGTGACGAACAGGGGCGCCTCGTACGTACGATCCTTCTCGCGGCAGTCCTCCATCGAGGCCTTGACCTCTTCGAAGTACGAATCGGAGAACGAGAGCGACATGGATCCGGAGAAGTCCTCGATCGGGGAGATCTCCCTGAGGATCGACTCCAGGCCTCCCTCGAGGTTCGTGACGCCGCGGGACGCGGCCCTCTGCTGCCACTCCTCCGACCCGATGAACCACTCGAACGACTCCGTCTGGAGGTCGAGCAGTCCCGGGACCGGCAACGGCTCGGAGAGTTTCGCGAACGAGACCCTCCGGGGCGCACCGGGAACGGTGGAAACTGACTTGGTCTGGCGGGAGACTGCCAAGATGGGTCCTTCCAGCACCTCACGTGATCACCACGGGCGGTGACCACAGATGTATCTGCGAGCGGTCCGCCGACGGGTATCCACCCGAATCCGACCCGGTCGAGGACTCGAAGATCACCCGGTGGGACCGGGGACGAGCCGTCACGGACGGACGAGAGTGCAAATAGCAGCCAGCGCAACGACCTAATCTAGCGGATGGCGGCGCGGAAGTCCAGCCGTCGACGGGGGTGCCCCCGGAGGCTGTGTGCTGGCGGGTACGCCGTCCGTCCCTGCGCTGGTTGCCCTCGTGGCTCTCGCCTCATCGGCCCCCGGTCGGGACGTCGCACCTGCGGGCGATCTGATCGCCCGACGCCCCTAAAGGGTGACGGGTCGACGGCCGTTCGTCAAGGATCTCGTCCGGTCCGGCCCGGAGATGCCCCGCGACCGGACCCGCCCGACCGCCCGTCAGGAGGGGAGGTCGGGGATCCGTGACAGCTTCCACACCCCGTCGATCCGGTCGAGACCGACCAGGTACGTACCGCTGGTGCTGCCTGCCGCGATGCCGTCGCGGGTCATCGAGACGTCCTGCACCAGGAGCACCTCGGCCTTGTCCCCGTCGAGGTAGGACAGCCCCGCCTCACGGACCTGTGCCTCGACGGCGGTGGCCGACTGCTCGTAGCTGTCGCGCAGAGCGGGCCAGTTCTGGTCCAACTCGGACACGAGCTCCGGGGTGAGGAACTCTCCGAGTGAGTCGTGGTACTCGTCCAGCGCCTCGTGGTCGATCGCGACCAGACGTTGGACGTTCGTGCTCGCCGCGGTGAGGACCTCGTCGGTGACGGCCGGGTCGACGAACGCCTGGTTGTCCACGTCGATCCCGGGCTCCGTGGCCAGGAACGCCCCGGTCGCCCCCGCCACCAGGCCCACCGCCAGCGCGGCGTACGCGAGGGTCCTCCCCGAGAACGCCCGGCGGGCCGGCCGGGCGGACCC
>NZ_JAALDV010000130.1:0-3658 GCF_014145045.1 Dietzia sp. DQ12-76 | reverse complement strand
CCGGTGCGGGCGCAGGGGTCCCGATCGGCACCCTGCTGGACTACGCGTCGGGCCCGCCGTCGGCCGCGTCCGTCCGGGCGGCCGGTCACATGGGCGCGGTGCGGTACTGCTCGAACCGCCGTCCCGGGGCCGAGTGGATGACCGGCAAGCCGCTCCTGCGTCGTGAGGTCGACGACTTCCGGGCGCACGGACTCAACATGGTCTCCTGTTACCAGTTCGGCAGGGACACCACGGCCGACTGGAAGGAGGGCGCCGCGGGCGGCGACCGCCACGCCCCGATCGGACTCGGTATCCACCGGTCGGCGGGCGGACCCAGCGGTGTGCCCATGTACGTGGCCATCGACGACAACCCCACCCGGTGGCAGTTCGACAACCAGATCGCCCCGTACCTCGAGCGCTGGCGCGTCCACCTGCACGGTGCGGGGATGAAACTCGGCGTGTACGCCAACGCCCCGACCATCGACTGGTGCCGCCAGCGTGGACTGGGCCAGTACTTCTGGCAGCACGACTGGGGCTCCGGGGGGCGCCTCAACCCCAGCGCCACGATTCATCAGCTCCCGATCCGCCAGCAGGTGACGGTCGGGGGTGTGGTCTCGGACCTCAACCGCGTCTACGCGATCGACTACGGCCAGTGGTGGCCGACGGACCCGGCCGCCCTCCTCGGCGCCGCACTGGGCAGCGTGGGCTGAGTCCACTCGCACCACGGCCCACTCGCACCACGGCCCGCTCTCACCACGGCCCGGTCGCAGCGCACGCCCGGCCGGGCGGCGGGTCGCCACCCGGTCCGGCTAGTCGACGGTGATCTCGCCCATCGTCCCCCACTGCTCGCCCTCGGCCGTCGTGTTGATGATCCGCGGGGTGCGCTGGAGATACCGCGCTGCGGAGCCGGTGAACTCCGTGAAGTGGGACGACCCGACGTGTTCGGCGGGAGCGTCCCCGTCCCGGAACGCCTCGCAGAGCAGGAAGGTGGTCGGGGCGTCGGGCGAGCGGTACCAGTCGAACCACAGGTTGCCGGGTTCGGCCCTGGTGGCCTCGGTGAAGTCACGGGTGATCTCGAGCCACGAGTCGGCGTACTCGGGCTTGACGTCGAATACCACGTTGATGAGCATCATGACCCCATCCTGCCCGAGACGGCGGGACCGGTGCGACCGGCGTCGGGTGCCGTGCGTGCCGTACCGGATCGGCGAGGTGACTCGACCAGCAGAGCGGAACGGGCCTACCCTGTACCGGGTGACCATCGAGCTGAGCATCGAGAACCCCTGCGTCCCGCAGACGGAAGCCGACGCCTCCGTCCGTGCCGTGTGGGATCGGTTGTCCGTGGACGCCACGCAGAGCCGCGACGAGCCCCTCATCGCGGGGCTCGTCCTGGATCTGGTCGACGGGTGCGACGATCTGGGGGAATCCCTCGCTCGGCTCGCGGCCTCGCGGATCGCGACCCCCGAGATCGGCCGGCACGTCCTGGAGAAGGAGATCCGGGCGGTCCTGGTCGACCATCCGCACGTGCTGGAGGCGGTCGCCGCGGATCTCGTGGTGAGCTTCGAGCGCAACCCGGCCTATCCCAACTACCTGGTGCCCTACCTGTTCGCCAAGGGTTTCCTCGGGCTGCAGATCCACCGTGTCGCGCACGAGATGTGGAGGTCGGGACGGGTGATGGCGGCCTCGTTCCTCCAGAGTCGGGTCTCCGAGGTCTTCGCCATGGACATCCATCCGGCGGCGCGCGTGGGCTCCGGGATCCTGGTGGACCACGCCACCGGCATCGTCGTGGGCGAGACCTGCGTGATCGGTGACGGCGTCTCGATCCTCCAGGGGGTCACGCTCGGGGGGACCGGCAACGAGGACGGAGACCGCCACCCCAAGATCGGCTCGGGAGTGCTGCTGTCGGCCGGGTCCATCGTGTTGGGCAACGTGCACGTGGGCGACTGCTCGCGGGTGGCCGCCGGATCGGTGGTGCTGGACCGGGTGCCGCCGCACACGACCGTCGCCGGGGTGCCGGCCAAGGTGGTCCGGCGTCATGCGGATTCGTTGGTCCCCGCCGACCAGATGGACCACGACATCGACCCGGCCGCCGAGTAGGCGTCGCGGTCCACTCGGGCGAACGGGATTCGGGCGGAGGGCACTGCATGCGGGTACTCGTGGTCGACGACGAACCGGCGCTCCTCGAGAGCGTCCGGCGTGGGCTCGCCGCCGGGGGATGGGCGGTCGAGACGGCCCCGGACGGGGAGACCGGCCTCGAGATGGCCTCCGAGGGCGACTTCGACGTGGTGGTCCTCGACATCATGATGCCGCGGCGCAGTGGCTACGAGGTGGTGCGCGAGATGCGTCGCCGCGAGATCTGGACCCCCGTGCTCATGCTCACCGCCAAGGACGGGGAGTACGACGAGGCGGACGCGTTCGACCTGGGCGCCGACGACTACCTGGTCAAACCGTTCTCGTTCGTCGTCCTGGAGGCCAGGCTCAGGGCGCTGGTCAGGCGAGGGGCCCCCGAGCGGCCCGTCTCGTTCGTCGCAGGTGACCTCGAGGTCGATCCCGCCGCACGGGAGGTGCGTCGGGGCCCCGAGCGGATACCGGTGACGGCGCGGGAGTACGCGGTGCTGGAGTACCTCATCCGGAACCGGAACCAGGTCGTGTCCAAGCCCCAGATCCTGCGGGCGGTGTGGGATGCCGCGTACGACGGCGACGACAACATCGTGGAGGTCTACGTGGGGTATCTCCGCCGGAAGATCGACACCCCCTTCGGCGCCCGATCGATCGAGACCGTGCGCGGGCAGGGTTATCGACTGGTGGACAGCGCGGTGGCGGGGGCCGAGGGCTGACCGCCCCCGGCCCCCGGCCCCCGGCCCTGATTACTCGGTCAGCGCCAGCGCCTGGCGGTAGGTCAACTTGCCGCCGGTCTGCATGATCGACCGCCGGTAGACCCGTTCCGCGACCACCATCACGGCCCCGGCGGCGATCAGGGTGATCACCGCGGCGATGACCGGCTCCCACCAGTGGGCCGTCCCCTCGACCAGACGGATCGGCATCGTCACGGTCGACATGATCGGCACGTACGAGCCGATCACCTGCCACGTGCCCTGGAGGAACAGTCCCGCGAAGGACGCGATCATGATGAGGGTGAGCAGGGGGGATGAGGTGGACTGGACGTCCTCCGCCCGGGTGGCCAGCGCCCCGGCGACGGCGAACAGGCAGGCCAGTGCCACGAAGCCGATCACGAACAGCACCAGGTACCAGCCCGCGGCGCCGGCTACGGAGGGCAGGAGTGCCGAGTAGTCGGTGAACGTCAGACCGATCAGTCCGATGGCCACGAAGATCGCCATCTGCCCCAGTGCGAGCGCCGTGGCGCCGACGACCTTGCCGACGAGCAGTTGGCGCAACGGGATGGCGGCGGCGAGGATCTCGACGATCCTCGACTGCTTCTCCTCCACGACACTGTTGGCGATGGCGTAACCGAAGAGGATCGCGGCCATGTAGAAGAGGAAGACGAAGACGAACCCGGCGACGAGCTGGACGCCCTCGTTCGCCGCCCCGTCCGGGTCGAGCAGTCGTTCCTCGACGACGGACCCGGCGGTCAGCTCGGAGACGGTGGCGCCCACGGCCGCCGCGTTGCGCTCGAGCGCGTCGGCGGCGACCACGGAACCCACCGCGGCGGCGATGCCGGGGT
>NZ_JAALDV010000129.1:0-7453 GCF_014145045.1 Dietzia sp. DQ12-76 | reverse complement strand
TGACGATCGGCCCGGGGCCCCGCGTCTCGCCCCCGGAGGTCCTCGACATCGTCTCCGTGGTGTTCGGGCGTCTCCTGAGGGAGCGCGGGGTGGCCGTGTCCCCGGCCGAGGTGGTGGAGGTGCGGACGGTCCTCGCGCTGCTGGGGGCCTCGCGGCCCGAGGTGCTGCGGCCGGCGCTCCGGGCGGTGACCGTCAAGTACCGGCGGGAGAACCGGGTCTTCGACGCGGTGTTCGACCGCCTCTTCCTCGGTCTGCACGTGGCCCGGACCGAGGGCGCCGCCGGTGCCCGTGGCGATGATCCGCAGGTGGGGGCGCTGCCCGACGAGCTGGAACTGGACTCGGAGGGGTCGTCACCGTTCACCCCATCGGACCTGGACCCGGCAGAGATCGGTGACCTCGTCGAGGGCGACGACACCGCCCGGCGTGATGAGGGCATCCACTACGACGACTCCGACTTCTCGACCGCGACGGGCGAGGAGGAGTTCGCGGTCGAGCAGGGCGCCGAGCAGTGGCGGTCGACGGTCACCTACGAGATCGAGGTGGACCGCGCGTCGTCGGACCGGGTCGGGGAGATGGGCTCCTCCGCGGTCTCGGTGTCCGGCGACGAGTCGTTGGACTGGGGGGACGCGCTCGACGTCCTGCGGACCCTCGACGGTTACGACGCCCGCCAGGTGTACGCGGGTTCCGGTGAGGACGGCGGGCCCCCGCCGAGCGAGCAGGTGGGGATGTTCGTCGACGCGGTCGTGGAGTTCCTCAGGAGCCTGACGGACGACGTCACCGACGGGGGAACCGGTGGGAGTGGCGACGACGAGGATCGCGGGGGCGTGGAGGGAACCGATGACGGTGACCTCGAGCGCGCGTCACACGAGGTGATGCGCCGGATCCGGGGAGCGCCCCGCCGGCGTTCGCGACCGTTCGCGCGTGGGGTGCTGGACTCGCGCTCCACCCTGCGCCGGGCCTGGGCCACGGACGGCGAGGCGTTCACCATCATGAACCGCACCCGCGTGCCCGGACCGCTCAAGCTTCTGATCCTCGTCGACGTCTCGCTCTCGGTCCGTCCCGTCACCGGATTCGTGCTGCGACTGGCCCAGAGCCTGCATCAGAAGGTCAACCGGTGCTCCGTCGTCGCCTTCGTCGACCGGCCGGTCGACGTCACCGACCACCTGCTGTCCTCGTCGGGCGCGGGGGCACTGGCGACCGTGCTTGCCGCGCCCGGTCTGGATCTGGAGGCGAGCAGCGACTACGGGCGGGTGTTCGCCGAACTCCTCGACCGACACGGGGATCTGGTGGACGCCCGGACCTCGGTCCTGGTCGTGGGTGACGGGCGGAGCAACGGGCTCGATCCGCGGGAGGACCTGGTGGGGCGGATCAGCAGGCGGGCCCACCGGATGGCGTGGATAACCCCGGAGGCCCGGAGGTACTGGAACCGGCCGAGCTGTGGGCTGAGCGGCTACGCCCGGTACCTGGACGGGGTGGTGACCGCGCGCGATCCCGCGGAACTGTCCGAACGGGCAGGTCTGTTGGGAAGCTCGCTCGCCTGACATGACCCGGGCCTATCGTGAGGTCATGTCCGCGGAAGGCCGGGTGGCCAAATTCCACGCGCCGGAGATCCTCTTCGGTTTCGGTGCCCTGCCCGAGGCCGCGACCGCCGCCATGGGGCTGGGGGCCCGTCGCCCCCTCGTCGTCACCGATCCGTGGCTCGAACTCACCCCGTGGCCGGGGACCGTGGTGGACGCCTTGAGGGCGCGGGGTGCCGAGCCGGTCGTGTGGTCGCACGTCCGACCGAACCCGCGCGCCTCACAGATCCTCGAGGGTGCGCAGACCTATCACTCCTCGGGGTGCGACGTGATCGTGGCGGTGGGGGGTGGGTCGGTGATCGACGCCGCCAAGGGGGTCGCGCTGGTCGTGTCCAACGGCGGACACGTCCTCGAGTACGAGGGGGTCGACCGGGTCCGGCTGCCACTGCCCCCGGTGGTGGCCGTGCCGACGACGGCCGGCAGCGGTGCCGATGTCTCCCAGTTCTGCGTGGTCAACGACTCGGACCGCCTGACCAAGGTGACCATCGTGAGCCGTTCGCTGGTGCCGGACGTCACCGTCATCGACCCGGCCACCCACGCGACAGTTCCCGAGGACGTGCGGGCGGCCACGGCGATCGACGTGCTCTCGCACGGGGTCGAGGCCTATTCCTCACGCGCGGCGGGCCCGTTGACGGACTCCCACGCCCTGCGCTCCGTCGAGCTGTGCACTCGGTCGCTCGACCGGCTCGGGCGCGGCGGGAGGAACGGTGGGAGGTGCGGTGACGAGCAGTTGGAGGCGATGGCGCTCGCGTCGCTCGAGGCGGGGATGGCCTTCAGCAACGCCGTCCTGGGGGCGGTCCACGCGATGAGTCATCCGGTGGGCGGCCGGTACGACGCGTCTCACGGCCAGATCAACGGGGTCCTGCTGTCGCATGTGGTCCGGCACAACGGGACGGTGATGGCCCCGGACCGCATGGCGGATCTGGCCCGTGCCGCCGGCGTCGCCGTGGGGTCGCGCGCCGGTCAGGTGACGGACCGGGTCGCGGACCGCTTCCGCGACCTCGCGGAGTCCGTCGGGATCCCGACGGGGCTCACTCACCTGGGGGTCCGGGGCGAGGACATCCCCACGCTGGCCGCTCACGCACTGCGCGATCTGTGCATGGCCACCAATCCGCGTCCCGTCACCCTCGAGGACGTCGATCGGCTGTACCGGGAGGCGTCATGAGCGAGGGGCCGACCGACCTGGACTCCCTCCTGGGCCTCCGGTCGGTCAAGAGGAGCTTCTTCGACCAGTACCGCGCTGCGGAGTCCAGGCTGCGCCGCTCGATGCACGCTCTCGATCGCGTCTCGGGTGCGCTGGTGCGGACCGCCGAGGGGCCCGAGGAGCTGATGCTGTCCGTCCTCAAGGTCGCCTACGACCAGCTCGACGCCGAGTGGGCGCTGGTGGCCCTGCGGGACGGTCAGCTCCCGTCCGTCGAACCACGGCACGTCATCGTGGACCCCGAGGGACGGTTCGTCGCGTTCGAGGGGCGGGACCTGGCACCCGTGCCGGAGGGGTTGCCCAAAGGCGTGGTCAACGTCCTTCTCGCGGTCCTCCGCGGCGGCCGGTCCGCCGAGGTCGCGGAGGCCGGCGGACCCGACGCGGTCACCGTGCCGCTGATCCTGCACGGCGGGGTGATCGGGGGGCTGGCGTCGTGGCGACACCCCGGGCGGCAGGCCGACGACATCGACACGGTGGTCCTGCGGATCCTCGCCGCGCAGGCGGCGGTCGCGCTGCACAACTCCGTCCTGTTCCGCGACAAGGAGATGCTCCTCGCCCGGGCGGAGGAGGCCTACGAGGAGGCCCGGGGCCACGTGGTGGAGCTGTCCCGGCGGAACTCGGAGCTCGAGATCGCCCATCGCGAGCTCGATGCCGCGCACCGCCAGCGGATCCTCGACGTGGAGCGGTCCCGGATGGCCCGGGAGCTCCACGACAGCGTGTCCCAGCTCGTCCTCGGCGCGGGGATGCACCTCCAACTGGGACTCGACGCGGTGGGAGACGCCGACCGGCAGCGGCCCCTGCTCGAGAAGGCCGTACACCTGACCGACCAGGCCGTCGACCAGTTGCGGTCCGTGATCTACGCCCTGCGCACGATCGACGACGGGGACGCCCGGCTGAGCAGGCTGATCGAGGACCTGTGCCGCCTCCACGTCCCGTCGACCATGTCCTCCGAGGTCCGGGTGCTCGGCGACGAGGTCCCGACGAGCCCCGGGATCGAGCACGAACTCCTCCGGATCGCCGGCGAGGCGCTCTCGAACGCCGCGCGGCACTCGGGGGGCGACGGCGTGGTGGTCACCCTCGACTTCGGTGACGAGGCCGTGGCGCTGACCGTGGAGGACGACGGTGTGGGGAGGCCGGAGGAGCTGCGGAGCCTGCTCGAGGCCGTGCGGACCGGGTCCCCGGAAGAGCGCCACGGTCTGGTCAACATGAGGGAGAGGGCGGAGATGGTGGGAGGGGAGTTGCGTATCGCGGGGGCCGACACGGGCGGGGTGGCGATCACCGTGGTGGCGCCCGGTGTCGGGGGCCTCGACGCAGCGGCCCGGGGGTCGGTCCGATGACCCCGGCGGCCATGATCCGCACCGTGCTGGTGGACGACCACGCGGTGCTCCGCGAGGGCCTGCGGTTGATGCTCGAGCGGGAGCCCGACCTCGAGGTGGTCGGTGAGGCGTCGACCGCGGACGCGGCCCTCGGGGTCATCAACTCGACCCGCCCGGACGTCGCGGTGATCGACCTCAAGTTGGGCAGCGGGTCCGAACTCGACGGGCTGCGTCTCTGCGCGGCGGTCCGCGACCTGTTCCCCGGCGTCGCCCCGCTGGTGCTCACGACCTTCCTCGACAAGGCGATCGTCGTGCGGGCGGTCCGGGCGGGGGCGCGGGGATACGTGGTCAAGAACGTGGACGTCACCGAACTGGTGACCGCCGTCCGGTCGGTGTCGGAGGGGCAGAGCGCCTTCGACGCGCGAACCGCCTCCATGGTGGTGGACGCGCTCAGGGGGGTCGAATCGGCGTCCGAGGCCCTGTCGGCCCGGGAGATCGAGGTCCTCGCGCTGCTGGCGGAGGGAAGGTCCAACAAGGAGATCGGTCAGGCGCTGTTCATCTCGGCCACCACCGCGAAGTTTCACATCAGCAACATCCTGCGCAAGCTCAAGGTCTCACGGCGCGCCGAGGCGGTGTACGTGGCCAGTCGGCAAGGCCTGCTCTGAGCTGCACCGGCACGTCATCGGTCCACCACCAGCCATCCGCCGTGGTCCTCGTCGACCCGCGTCCGCACCCCGGGGGACCAGCTGTGACAGAGCGACCCGATCCGGTCGGCGAGCGCGGCCAGCGTGGGGATGTCGAAGGTCCGGACATGACCGTATTGCGTCACGGCGACGGGCTCGAAGGGCACGGCGATCACCACGCGTCGGCGCGCCAGTCGCAGTGCGTCGCGGACCATGTCCCAGCCGGCGCCCTCGTCCACGTGCTCGAGGACGTGGACGAGGTAGACGGTATCCGCTGTACCCGCGGCCAGCGGGCTGGTCCGTGCGTCGAGGCAGACCGGCGAGGGCAGGGGTCCGTCGGCCGGCGCGCAGGACCGGAGGAGCCCGAGTACGGCCGGGTCGAGGTCCACGGCGACGGTTCTCACGCCCTCCCGGGCGAGGCGGAGGGACAGGAAGCCGAAGCAGCATCCGATCTCCACCGCGGAGTGGCCGACCATCTCGGCCACCGCCCGGTCGTGGACCGGGGAGAACGGGCAGACGCCGCTGGCCAGTGCCGAGATCGACGACCGGTAGTAGGCGGACCAGCACTCCTCCCAGGTCGCGTCCCGGCAGGTCACCAGCGCCGTCACCGCCCGGTGGAACTCGTCGACGGTGTGCAGGACCCCGGTGGCGAGCAGATCGCGGGACATGGCCGGGATCAGCGCCTCGCTCACCTCGTCGTCGTCGAGGTCGTGCCCGATCCGCACCCGACGGTCGTCGGCGGTCACGGTGAACGCCCCGAACCGTCGGCCCCGTCCGCCCCGGACCGCCGAGATCTCCCGGAACCCCGGGGGTGTGGCTGTGGTCTGCATGGGGGCCGACGCTAGGGCTCCCGGGGGCCCTCGACGAGGAGAAGCAGCGGATTCCGGCAGCTCGAACGGGTGCGGACCTGCCCGTCCGGGCAGTGCAGACCCGGGCCGGTCGCCGTGCAACGTTGCTGCAACCCCGCCGCGCATAGTGTCCTACATCACAGCGTCGACCACGGGGGTCGCGCGGAGGAGTAAGGAGGGGCACGATGCCCGTTTTCGCACAGCCCGGCGCCGATGGTTCGGTGATGTCCTACCAGAGCCGTTATGAGCACTACATCGGCGGCGAGTGGGTGGCACCCGTCAAGGGTGAGTACTTCGAGAACGTCACCCCGATCACCGGGCAGGTCTTCTGCGAGGTCGGCCGCGGGACGTCCGAGGACATCGAGGCCGCCCTCGACTCCGCGTGGGCGGCCGCCCCCGGGTGGAACGCCACCTCCGCGGCCGAGCGGTCGCTGGTCCTGCTCCGGATCGCCGACCGGATGGAGGAGAACCTCCAGGCCCTCGCCCTGGCCGAGTCGTGGGACAACGGCAAGCCGATCCGCGAGTGCCTGGCCGCCGACATCCCGTTGGCGATCGACCACTTCCGCTACTTCGCCGGCTGCATCCGCGCCCAGGAAGGCGGGATCTCGCA
This sequence comes from Dietzia sp. DQ12-76, assembly GCF_014145045.1. NCBI lineage: Bacteria > Bacillati > Actinomycetota > Actinomycetes > Mycobacteriales > Dietziaceae > Dietzia > Dietzia sp. DQ12-76. The sequence goes on along the minus strand of NZ_JAALDV010000129.1, from coordinate 1,218 downwards.
GATCGACGAAGACACCGTGGCGTACCACTTCCACGAGCCTCTCGGCGTGGTCGGCCAGATCATCCCCTGGAACTTCCCGGTCCTCATGGCGGTGTGGAAGCTCGCCCCGGCGCTGGCCGCGGGCAACTGCGTGGTGCTCAAGCCCGCCGAGCAGACCCCGGCGTCGATCCTGTTCCTCATGTCGGTGATCGGCGACCTGCTCCCGCCGGGTGTCGTGAACGTGGTCAACGGATTCGGCACCGAGGCAGGCAAGCCGCTGGCCTCCAACCCCCGGATCCGCAAGGTCGCCTTCACCGGCGAGACCACCACCGGACGCCTGATCATGCAGTACGCCTCGGAGAACCTCATCCCGGTGACCCTCGAGTTGGGCGGCAAGAGCCCCAACATCTTCTTCGAGGACGTCATGGACGCCGACGACGACTTCCGTCAGGCGGCGCTCGAGGGCTTCGCGATGTTCGGCCTCAACCAGGGCGAGGTGTGCACGTGCCCCTCGCGCGCGCTCGTGCAGAGGTCGGTCTTCGACGAGTTCAGCGAGCTCGCGATCGAGCGCACCAAGCAGATCACGCAGGGCAATCCGCTCGACACCGACACGATGCTCGGCGCGCAGGCCTCCAACGACCAGTTGGAGAAGATCCTGTCCTACATCGACATCGGCAAGCAGGAGGGCGCGGACGTCCTCACCGGCGGCGGGCGGGCGGAGCTCGAGGGCGATCTCGCGGGCGGCTTCTACGTGCAGCCGACCGTCTTCCGCGGGCACAACAAGATGCGCCTGTTCCAGGAGGAGATCTTCGGTCCCGTGCTGTCCCTGAGCTCGTTCACCGACTTCGACGACGCCATGATGATCGCCAACGACACGCTCTACGGCCTGGGCGCCGGCGTGTGGTCGCGTAACGGCACCACCGCCTACCGGGCCGGTCGCACCATCCAGGCCGGCCGGGTGTGGACCAACACCTACCACCAGTACCCGGCCCACGCGGCGTTCGGTGGCTACAAGCAGTCCGGCATCGGACGTGAGAACCACCGCATGATGCTCGACCACTACCAGCAGACCAAGTGCCTGCTGGTGAGCTACTCGGGTAAGCCCCAGGGCTTCTTCTGAGTCGCGGCGGACCAGTGGAGGAAGGACCGTCCATGGACGACGTCTGCGGACTGCCCTCCGGCGGGAGCGTGCCCATCGCGGCGCGGGCCCTCCCGCCGGAGGGGGCGCCGCCCGGGCTG
>NZ_JAALDV010000012.1:0-11728 GCF_014145045.1 Dietzia sp. DQ12-76 | reverse complement strand
CCGACCGGCGCTCTCCGCCTCGCCGCTTCACCGGGCCGGCGCCCGCCTCAGCGCACTCGCCCACGCCGTCGAGCACCTGCCGCTCCTACGCCGCGGGGAGGATCCCACCACCCGCACGGAGAACCGATGACCCGGCCACCTCCTCCCGGCGCGTCGGACAACCCGCCACCCGACACGGTCGACGCCCTCATCGTGGGCGGTGGACCGGCGGGGCTCTCCGCTGCGACATGGCTCGGCCGGTATCGACGTTCCACCCTGCTCGTCGACGCCGGAGGCCAACGCAACCTGTCCGCCGAGAGGATCCACGGCATTCTCGGCACAGGCCCGGCCACACCGGACGAGTTCTACGCCGACGCCCACGACGGCCTGCGCCGCTATCCGACCGTGCGGAGACTCGACGGTCTCGTCTCGGAGCTGACCAGGGAATCCGACGATCGCTTCGTCGCCCGCATCGCACCGGCCACGACATCGGACGACGGGGACGGGGCCCCGATGTCCGTCACCGCCACGCGGGTCATCCTCGCCACCGGAGTGCGAGACCGGCTCCCCGAGCTCGACGGGATCGACCGACACTACGGTGTCGACGTCCACCACTGCCCCGCCTGCGACGGCCTCACCGCCGCAGATCAGCGGGTCATCGTGCTCGGCGCCGGTGCGCATGTTCCCGCGTACGCCTCGGAACTACTGGACTGGGCGTCCGAGGTCGTGATCATCACCGAGAGCGACTCCGACCCGGCCTTCGACGACGATCAGCGCGCCGCCTGCGCCGTACACGACATCCAGGTGGTCGACGGCGTCGCCCGGGAACTGGTGGGCGAACCCGGTGCACTGCAGGGCGTGCGCCTGGCCGACGGCACCATGATCACCGGATCGAAGGTGTTCTTCTCCTACGCGCACCATCCGACGAACGACCTCGCGAAGGCCCTGGGCTGCCGGATCGACGACGAGGGCGGCCTCTCGGTCAACGCGTTGCAACTGACCAGCGTGGCCGGTGTGTACGCCGCCGGTGACATCGTGACCGGTCTGCAACTCGTCCCGATCGCCGTGGGCACCGGGGCCGCGGCGGGCGTGGCCTGCGCGACCTCGTTGCGGGGACACTCCACCGCGGCAGACGTCCCCGACGCGGCGCCCCCGACGCGGACCTTCACGCGGCCGGACAGCTAGCGCCACTGCAGGGGGCGGGGCGAGAGCATCCTCCCCCGGACGTGGAAGGAATCCGGGCAGGTGTAACGCCTGTGGCCATGGTCTTGACGCGAGAGCCGACCTACAGCGGGAGCAGGGCGCTCGCCAGACCTAGCGCCGCGCATGCGCCGAGAATGCGTAGGACTGGCCAGCGCAGGCTGAAGGTCAGTAGCAGGGCTATCAGGGTGATACCCACCGCCACCGGGTTCACGGACGCCAGGTCGGGGACGGTCATCTGCACCGGCCCCCAGGTCCAGACTCTGGTGTCGGTGAACAGGGTGTTGAGCGCGAAGTACAAGGCAAGGTTGGCGATCACCCCTACAACGGCGGCGGTGATGCCTGCCAACGCCGCGGAGATCGCGGTGTTGTGACGCAGCCGTTCGACGTACGGGGCACCCAACAGGATGAACAAGAAGCAGGGCACGAAGGTCACCCAGGTGACCAACAGCGCTCCGAGCACCGCAGCGACCCAAGGGTCCAGTCCGCCGGGATTGCGGTAGGCGGCGAGGAACCCCACGAACTGCACCACCATGATCAACGGACCCGGTGTCGTCTCGGCCAGAGCCAGACCCCGCACCATCTCCCCCGGCGCCAGCCACCCGTACGTCTCAACCGCCTGCTGCGCGATGAACGCCAACACCGCGTAGGCGCCGCCGAAGGTGACCACCGCGGTCAGCGAGAAGAACAGCCCCTGGGTCGTAAAGATGCTCTGCCCTCCGAACACCGCCACGAACGCCAGGATCGGAGCCCCCCACAATCCCAGTCCGATCGTCAGTATCCGCACGAAGCGACCACGGGTGGGCCGGTCGTCGTGCAGCGCGTCATCGGAGATGACCGGAGCCGGACCGGACCGATCGTCCGCACTGTGGGGTGGTTCGGCAAAGCCCGGCACCCGGCGGGAGAGGATCCAGCCCGCGAACGCAGCCAGGGCGATCACGACGGGGAACGGCACCGCGAACACGGCCAACGCCACGAAGGCACCCACGGCGAGGACGATGAGCGACCCGTGGGTCAGCGACCTGCCGGCAACTCGAAGAACGGCCTGGGCGACGATGGCCAACACCGCCGGAGCGAGCCCGGCAAACACGGCAGAGACCACGGTGGTGTCACCATAGGCGACATAGATCGCCGACAACGCGCCTAGTGTGACGACCCCGGGAAGCACGAACAGTGTGCCGGCGGCGATCCCGCCTCGAGTGCCGTTGAGCAACCATCCCAGATAGATCGACAGCTGCTGGGCCTCGGGCCCGGGCAGCAGCATGCAGTAGTTCAGGGCGTGATTGAACCGCCGCTGCCCGATCCACCGCCGGTCTTCGACGAGGACTCGTTGCATGACGGCGATCTGTCCGGCCGGGCCACCGAAGGTCTGCAGGGAGATCAGGAACCAGACCCAGACGGCCTCCCGGAAGGGCACTAGGTCTCGAACAGCTGGAGAACCGGGTGAGCGACCATCGGGATCTGTCGGCACGTGCTCGTGGGGTGCTTCGCTCATGCGGGGTCACGCCCGATCAGGGACTGACGGCGGTAGTACTCGTAGAGCCCGTCGAAGACCGGTCCGGACACGGCCATCGTCTCTTCGTCGCTACCGATCATCGACAGCCCGCGCAGGACCACATCCATTCCGGGCGCTTCCGGGGCGTCATACCGTTCGTCTTCCAGGTCGACTTCGTGGACGATCTCAGCGATCCGCCATAGGGCCGGGTCGGTGAGCTCGTAACGGCGCAAGATGGTCTCGAAGCTGCAGTCACCGCCGTGGTGCCCCAACTCGACGCCACGCATGTCGAAAGCGATCGCCTGGTCAGGCACCTCCGCGGGGTCGGCGACGAACACGAACTCGGCTTCGGGGTCGATGTGCCGACGAATCAGCCAAGCGCATGCGGCCCGGTCGATGTGGATTCCGGCTCGGGTGGACCATTTCATGTTCGCTCCTGATCGGTGTGACTGGGGTGTAACGCCTCCACCGCGTCCCGGGCCAACCGGCGCTCGGGCGGGGGAAAATAATCGCGTCGGGTGATGCGGCGCAGATGGGAACGCAAGCGCGTCAACGCGCGAAGGCGCTCCGGCTCGGCTGCGCCCAGAGCGGCGACGGCCTCAGACCGGACGGCGAGATACTCCGCCGCTCGATCCTGAACCATGGCCTCCACCAACCGATACTCCTGCGAAAGAGAAGCGGGCCTGGCCATCCACACGGTCGCCGACCCCGCGGCCTCGATGACCTCCTCGGCGATCCAGTCCAAGTACTCCCGGGTGCGCGCATTAGCGGGCAGAGCGACCAACCCGTCACCGACCTGCGCCACCCCGAGCCTCTTGAGCTTGCGCCACACTGCGATCCGCGGCGTCGAGGGCTCGCGAGGTATCCGATAGCTCAACAACACCCACTCCCCCGGTCCGGAATCCACCACGACACCCCTCACCCGGCCCACAGGCCCCGCAGACACACCATAATGCAACCACGGTTACAGCTGGACTCGTGGCGAATCGCAGACGGTCAGACCGCCGGACTTCTCGGGGCGCACAGGTCACTTCGAGCTCTGGGCGCTCCGTTGTCCAGGCGGCGCACGCGAGACCCACTACGGGAAGTACTCGATGTGGGGAACGCGAGTCAAATCTTTCGATCGGGCAGATCGCGTCCCTTCTGGGTTCCGCTGATCGTCGCTAGCGTTCGGCCCACTCGACTATCCACTCATTCAGGAGTTTCGTCATGACCCGGTTCGCCGAACCCTTCCGCCGCCTCGCCGTTCTCGCTGTTGCCCCGATGCTGATGATGGCGGCGGCCTGTGGAGGCGATGCGGAGGGCGACGCTTCCGGGGGCCAGACCTTCGTCTTGAAGGTCACCGACGGCGCCAACGCGGGCCCCTTGGCTGTGGGCAAGCGAGACGGCAGTTTCGACGAGGCTCTCGCGCCGCTCGGGGCGCGTGTGGAGTGGGTCGAGGCGGCTCCCAGTGTGAGCGCCAACCTGAAGCTCTTCAGCACCGGTGAGCTCGACGTCTCCGAGGGCGCATTCAGCCCTGTCGTCGGCGCCCTGTCCAAAGACGTCGACCTCCGGATCGTGGCGGCCGCCGAGCAGGGGGGTCAGGATCAGAGCGGCATCATCGCCCGGCCGGATTCCGGCATCGACTCGGTCGAGGATCTGGAGGGCAAGCGAGTGGCCGTGAATCCTGCCGCCAAGGGCGAGTATCTCACGCTGCTCGCGCTGGAGCAGGCCGGCGTCCCGGTCGACTCTGTCGATCGGGTGCCGCTGCAGATCAAGGACGGTGCCTCGGCATTCTCGACCGGTCAGGTCGACGCCTGGGCCTCGTTCAACGCCCCCTACCAGGAGGCCAAGGCGAACGGCGCCGTGGAACTGGTCAACGAAGGCGACCTCGGTTCGCAGGACCGCAAGGTCCTCCTCGTTCGGGGGTCGGTGGCGGAGGAGCGCCCCGATGTGGTGGCCGCGTTCCTCGAGACTCTGCAGGACCTGGTGATCCGGCAGGCCTCTGAGCCGGAGAACTTCCAGAACGTCTTCACCACCACCGGCCCGACCGCGCTGACCGGCACCCGACTGGAGGATGCGATCGCTGTTGGCCGCCAGGCACTGCCCCCGATCCCGCCGGGTGAGGACGAGGCCGCCGCGCTCGAGGAGGTTTCCCGCGTGTTCACCGAGTACGGCGTCACACCCGATCAGCTCTCCGCGCAGGATGTCTTCCTCGACCTGCGTCCGCTCGTCTCCCCCGAGCAGGCCGCCCGGATAGATCGTGGTGAGGGACAGTGACGGGCACCGTCGTCTCGGGCGTCCCCGTTGACGCCGCGTCGACGGGAGATGCGGACACAGGCCGGGCTCGGTCCGTGGTCCCCGTCGAGACCCCCAAAGTGCGGACGAATTCACCCCGCCCGTGGTGGCTCTCGCTCACCCTTCGGGTCTCCGTACCGGCCGCGATCGTCGCTGCGTGGTGGATCGGTTCGGCCGCCGGGTTCATCCCACCGGAGATCCTCGCCGGTCCGCCCTCGGTGTGGACCGCCGGCGTGGAACTCACCCAGTCCGGTGAACTCGCCGCCTTCGCCGCCGCGTCCTTCCAGCGCGCCGCGATCGGCGTCACCCTGGGTGTCCTGATTGGGCTGGTGTGCGGCGCTCTGGCAGGACTGTACGCCCTGGGCGAGGAACTCATCGACGCCACCATGCAGATAAATCGGGCGATCCCGTTCTTGGCCCTGGTGCCGCTGTTCATCGCGTGGTTCGGGATCGACGAGGGGTTCAAGATCGTCCTCATCGCCGTGGCGACAGTGAGCCCGATGTACGCCTACACCTATCTGGGCGTACGCAACGTCGACCGCAAGATGGTCGAGGCCGCCCGCAGCTACGGGCTCACCGGACCGGCGCTGATCTTCGGCGCCATACTCCCCTCGGCGCTGCCGAGCATCCTCATGGCTTTGCGGATCTGCCTCTCCATCAGCATCACAGGCCTCATCGCCGCCGAGCAGATCGGCACCCGGGAGGGCATCGGCTACCTCGCCACCATGGCGCAGGAGTACAACCGCACCGACTACATGGTCCTGTGTGTGGCCCTGTACGCCCTGCTGGGGCTGGCCTTCGATGCAGTCGTCCGCGTCATCGAGAAGACCGCCATGCCGTGGCGGGGACAGGTGGCAAACCGATGAGCCTCATCCCGGTCGACATCAACGCGGGCAGCGTCAGTTCTGGCAGAGCAACCGAGCTGCCGCCGCTGCGCGACCGCACCCCCACCGCGGACAGCGCGCGAGAACGGCGCCAAGGGCGCCCCGTCGCCGTGTCCCTGCGGGGCCTGAGTAAGAGCTTCGGCCCCAAGGTCGTATTGCAGGACATCGACCTGGACATCCACAGCGGGGAGTTCGTGGTGCTGCTGGGTCCCAGCGGCACCGGGAAGACGACCTTGCTCCGTCTACTCGACGGGCTCGAGAGCCCGGACTCCGGCGAGATCCGCGTCCCCCGCGCCCGAACCACCGTCTATCAGGAACCGCGGCTCATCCCATCCAAGAGGGTGCTCGGGAACGTCACCCTCGGTCAGCGTCGCTCGGCCGCCCACCGCGAGGCCGCAATACGGGCTCTCGGGGAGGTGGGCCTGGCCGACCGAGCCGGCCAGTGGCCCGCCACGCTCTCCGGCGGCGAGGCGCAGCGCGTCGCACTGGCCCGGGCCTTGGTCAGGGAGCCGGACCTACTCCTGCTCGACGAGCCCTTCGCCGCGCTGGACGCGCTCACACGGCTCCAGATGCAGGACCTCGTGGGCGACCTCGTGGCCACCCACAGCCCCGCCGTGCTCATGGTGACCCATGACGTCGACGAAGCCGTTCGGTTGGCCGACCGGGTGCTTGTCCTCGACGACGGACGGATCGCACTCGACGTCGACATCGACCTGGCCCGCCCCCGCGACCGGAGCGACCCCGGCGCACTCACCTACCGCACCCAGTTCCTCGCCCGTCTCGGCGTGGGGCGTCTTTCCACCGACAGGAACCACCAATGACCATCGACACCCTCTGGTACACCCGCTGCCCGGTGCCCACGGCGAGCGGTATCGCCCACGGACTCGGCACGCTCGCCCACGCCGCCGCGGGCGCGGGCCTGGACTTCCGAATCCTCCAGGACGCGGACGCCGCGACCGCCCTGCATCACTTCGACCACCAGTTGCCCGGGTTGATCCGCGAGGGCGGCAACGTTCCCGCCCTGGCCGCCCGCGCGGCCGGCGCCCCCACCCGTCTCATAGGACTGACCTGGGTCGACGAGGCCCAACAGATCCTCGTGGCCCCCACCTCCGACATCACTTCCGCTGCTGACCTGGCCGGTCGCCGCATCGCCATCCCCGCGTGGGCCGCCGACGGAGCCCGGAGCTTCCCGCGGGCCATGGCCCTGCACGGCTTCTCCTCGACGCTTGCCCTGGCCGGGCTCACGCTGGCCGACGTCGTGGTCGTCGAGGTGGACGTGGAGCGCACTCCCGAGGTCCGCGACAGCGCCGATCACGACAGGGCTGACCGGGGGCGATCCATCACCACCGCCGGGGTGGCCGAGCTCCTGGCCGGTGAGGTGGACGCCATCTACGTTAAGGGTGCCCGCGGCCGCGACGTGGCCCGCGAGCACGGGCTGCGGGTCGCCGTGGACCTCGACACCGCCACCACCCCGCGTGGCCGGGTCAACAACGGCACACCCCGACCGATCACCGTCCATGAACAGCTCCTGGCCGATCATCCCGAGGTGGTGGAGGAGTTCCTCGTCCGCAGTCTCCATGCCGCGGCTTGGGCGGCCACCGACCTCGAGGGCGTCCGCGGCCTGCTGGCACGCGAGACCTTCGCCGAGGGCCCCGGGGTGGTGGACGCCTACGGCGAGACCCTCCACCTGGGCCTTGTCCCCACCCTGGACGCCGAACGGCTCGACCTGCTCGCAGTGCAGGAGCAGTTCCTTTACACCCACGGTTTCCTCGCCGGCCGTGTCGACGTCGCGGCCTGGGCCGACCCGGCACCGCTCGAGCGTGCCCTCGCCACCGCCGCCGCACGCCGGGCCACCCATACAGCGGGAGTGAGCGAATGAGCGAGTTCGTCTGGCAGTTGCCCTCCCGCGGGGACGGGCGCAGCGCTCGGGCCGCCGAACGCACCCGCGGCGGCTTCGGCGAGCCCGCCTCCACCATCGCCACCGACATCCGGCGAACCAGTCCGTTCGACAATCTCGACCAGGTCATCGACGCCGCCGAACTCACCGGATGGGACGGGGTCCTCGCACCGTTCGACCCCCTCGGTGAGGAGTCCTGGGTGGTCACCGCCTCCGCGCTGCGCGCCACCCGCTACCTCCGTGGCGTGGTGGAGTTCACCCCGACCTTCGGCACCCCGGTCTACGCAGCAAAGATGTCCGCCACCCTCCAGACCGTCTCCTCCGGGCGGCTCGACTGGCGAATCCACGTGGACGTCGACCCTGACCAAGCCCGGGCACTCGGCGACGACGTCACCGGAGAGGAGCGCTACCGACGGGCGGATGAGTTCCTCACCGTCGCCCGCAGCGTATGGAACGCGGCCCCTGTGCCCGGCGCCGGGTTCCGCGGCACCGGCGCCGCCCACTCCGGCGAGTACTTCCATGTCCTCGATGGCGGTTTCCGCGGCATCCTCTCGGGCCGCCCATTCCCCCGGATCCTGCTCTCCGGGTCCTCGGAAGCGGCACTGCAGCTGTCCTCGGCTCACGCTGACATCCACCTGCTCACCCTTGACGATGACCCGGCACTCGGTGCCGAAATACAGCACCGAGCGGCCGACCACGGCCGGACCGTGCGGCTGGGTCTGGAGCTGCCGGTGGTCGCACGGGAGACCGACGACGAAGCCTGGTCCCGGATCGACCGGCTACTCCACCAGGTCCACCCGGACGCCCCCGCCGCGGGTCCGGACCCCGACGCACGCCCGGACGAGTGGGCCGGCTTCGACGCCTTCGGCTACCCGACCGCCCGCGGCCTCGTCGGCTCGTACGACCGGGTAGCCCGACGATTCGCCGAGTGGTCGCACACCGGGATCGACTACTTCGTGGTGAGCGGGCATCCCCACATTGACGAGCTCCATCGGGGCGGGGAGCACTGGCTGCACCTCGCCGACCCGGCCGGACGCACGCTCACCGCCGAGGAGGCCAGCGCATGACGCTCGATTTCTACTGGCGCATCGGGATGGAGGGAGACCACGCGTCGCTCCGGACCCCTCGGCGCTACAACCGCGGTAACGCCGGCGGGTACGCGGCCGGCAACATCGCACCCGCCATCCGACAGGGTCGACTGGACTCCTACAGCTACATCGATCACGTGGCCGCGGTGGCCCGGGCCAGCGAATCGGCCGGGTTCCTCGGCGGCCTGCTCCCGTCATTTCCCGTCACAGACGACCCCTGGGCCACGGCAGCGGCCCTTGCCCGCGAGACCAGCACGTATCGGTTCATGGTCGCCTTCCAACCGGGCTTCCTGCACCCGGTCCAGGCCGCGCGGATGACGGCGAGTATGCAGCGCGCCACCGGTGGCAGGTTGCTCTACAACGTCATCAGCGGAGGCGGCGGTCCCGCCCAACTGTGGTGGGGCGACAAAGTCGACCACGACGACCGCTACGCCCGAACGAGCGAGTTCCTCGACGTTCTCAAAGGGGTGTGGGACGGCGAGCCCTTCGACTACGACGGCCGCTTCTACCGCACCCGCGGCGCCGCGCTCCCGCCCGGCCTCGCCGGCCAGGCGTTCCCGGAATTGTTCTTCTCCGGGTCCTCCGGCGCGGCCGTGGACGCGGCGGGCCGGCACAGCGACTACTACCTCTCGTGGCTGGAGCCGTTCGCCGACCTCACCGCCAAATTCGACGGCGTCAGGGCCCACTCAGAGAGGATCGGGCGACGGCCCCGGTTCGCGGTACGGATCGACATCGTCGCCCGCCACACCGAGGAGGCCGCCTGGGCGGAGATCGAGAAGGGCTGGGCCTTCGTCGACCGCGAGGCCGCGCGCTCCGCCGCCCAGGGTGACTCGGTGGGCGCCGCCCGCATCGCAGGTTGGGTTCCGGAGACCATCAACGGTTACCGGGACCTCGAGGTTCAACCAAACGTGTGGGCCGGCTTCAACCTCATCCGCGGCGGGCCAGCGTTGGGGCTGGTCGGCAGCTACGAGCAGGTCGCCGAACGGCTGGACGAGCTCGTCGCCCTGGGCGTCGATGCCTTCATCCTCGCCGGTAACCCCCACCTCGAAGAGGCCTACCGCGTGGGTGAGGAAGTCCTGCCCCTTCTCGGCCGGCACCGCCTCACCCCGCCTGACTCACCCCATGCACATGCCGGACTCCCCGGCCGGCTTAACAAAGCCGGGCGAGAGTCCGGTACCGAGCACGTCCATACCGAGCATCACCTCACCACCACCGGAAGGATCCCATCATGACCACCGTCGAACCCCATCTCTCCACCGACGTCCTCGAGTTCGCCGCCACCGCGGCCCGCGATGCGGAGACCGCCTACCGCGTGTTCCACGAGACCGGCACCGTGCGCGGTAGCGGCACAGTGAACTTTGTCGAGCGCGTGCCCGGCCAGGACCTCGCCGTCCAGCTCAACCCCCCGGGCCCCTGGTCCACCGAGACAGCCATCGAACCGGTCATCGCGACCTTCGACGGGCAGATCCTCTCCGGTCGCGGCCACGCCGCATTCGTCCCGACCTTCGGCCGAGTCTTCCGCGAGCGCCCCGAGATCACTTCCGCGGTGCACGTGCACTCCCCATGGCTCGGCGGCTGGGCACAGACCCACCAGCCCCTACCCATCCGCTACGCGGCCTCCCAGCGACTCACCCTTTCCCGGCAGATCTACCCCCACCTGGACCGCTCGGTGAACGCGGGCGACTTCATCCTCGAAAAACTCCAGATCGACCCGGATCTGGTGGCGATTTTCGAGGCCAACGGCGGCTCCCACGTGATCGGCCGCTCCGGACTGATCACTCTCGCGAAGTTCGTCGTACTGCTGGAGGAAGGCGCCAATTACCAGGCGATTGGCGACACCCTCGGCGGCTCCCAGGAGTTCGACGAGACGAACCTCGTGGAACAGTGGTCCCGGACCGGACTGCTGGAGGAAGCCCGCACCCGAGGCCTGGTCTCAAGGTAAGTCAACCCTGGGGGCGAGAGGCCCGCCCAAGCTCCACCGGGAAGTCCCGGAACCAGCGGATGATCCCCTATCCCCTACAAGCCTCCCCGGCCGGGCGCTGGCGGTTCTCGCCGCCTGCGCCCGGTCGGCGCGAGGGCCCCGGCGGCGGTTCAAACGAGAAACGGCACCCTTCAGGAGTACATGCGCGGGTGCAGCCGGCCGATGTACGGCAGGTCGCGGTAGCGCTCGGCGAAGTCCAAGCCGTAGCCCACCACGAACTCGTTGGGGATGTCGAACCCGATCTCGAGGATGTCCAGATCGGCCTTGACCGCGTCGGGCTTGCGCAGCAGGGTGACGATCTCCAGCGAGCGCGGGTTGCGGGTCCGCAGGTTGCGCATCAGCCACGACAGGGTCAGGCCCGAGTCGATGATGTCCTCGACGATGATCACGTCGCGGTCCGCGATGTCACGGTCGAGGTCCTTGAGGATCCGCACCACTCCCGAGGAGCTGGTGGAGGAGCCGTAGGAGCTGACCGCCATGAACTCCAACTCGGAGGGGATGGTCAGCGCGCGGGCGAAGTCGGAGACGAAGATCGCCGCGCCCTTGAGCACGGCGACCAGCACGACCTCCTGCTCGGAGTCCCGGTAGCGCTCCCCGATCTTCGCGCCCATCTCGGCGATCCGGTCGCGGATCGCATCGGTGTCGATGAGCACCGACTCGATCTCGTCGGCGTACTTGTCCGTGCTCATCTACGTCCCCGCTCCGCTCGCCCGGTCTATCTCCAGGACCACCTTTCCATGCCGCCGCCGAGCGACCAACCTGCCCCGGCCCGCCGTCACACCCGACGCGTCCGAGCCCGCGCCCGCACTCGTCTCCGTGCCTGTGCCCGGTCCAGTGCCCCCCACCGCCACTCCCCCCTGCCCGTGCCAGTCGGTGACCAGCGCCGCCACCGCCGACAGGTGCGCGTACGTGGGCGACGGGCAGCCG
>NZ_JAALDV010000128.1:0-2273 GCF_014145045.1 Dietzia sp. DQ12-76 | reverse complement strand
GGCGGCCGCCGCCTCGAAATGCCGCGGGCCCCGCGCCGGAATCCGGTCACGGGGCCCTGCGGGCGCGAGATCAACTCACTGGGAGTCGGCGCCCGCCTCGAGGAGCTTGGAGATCGCCGAGGGATCGACCGGGATACCGGGACCGGTCGTGGTGGAGACGGTGATCTTCTGCAGGTAGCGGCCCTTGGACGAGGACGGCTTGAGGCGCAGGACCTCGTCGATCGCGGCCTGGTAGTTCTCCGTGAGCTGCTCGGTGGAGAACGATGCCTTACCCACGATGAAGTGCAGGTTGTTGGCCTTGTCGGTGCGGAAGGTGACCTTGCCGCCCTTGATGTCGCTGACGGCCTTGGTCACGTCCATGGTGACCGTGCCCGTCTTGGGGTTGGGCATGAGGCCACGCGGGCCCAGCACGCGGGCCACACGGCCGACCTTGGCCATCTGGTCCGGGGTGGCGATCGCCGCGTCGAAGTCCAGCCAGCCGCCCTGGATCCGCTCGATGAGGTCGTCGGAGCCCACGACGTCAGCACCGGCGGCCTCGGCCTCGGTGGCCTTCTCGCCCGCGGCGAAGACGATGACGCGGGCGGTCTTACCGGTGCCGTTCGGAAGATTGACGGTGCCACGGACCATCTGGTCCGCCTTGCGGGAGTCGACGCCAAGTCGCATGGCGACCTCGACGGTGGCGTCCATCTTCGTCGAGGAGGTGTCCTTGGCCAGGGCCAGGGCATCCAGAGGCGAGTACAGCTTGGTGCGGTCGACCTTCGCAGCTGCGGCCTTGTAGGCCTTGCTGTTCTTGCTCATGAGATTTCCATTCCTGTCGCATGGTTACCGCGACGGTCGGGTGTGGTGCGGGCCTGAGCTGCCCTCCCACGGTGATGTGTGGTGGTGGAGGTCAGGCCTCGACCGTGATGCCCATGGAGCGGGCGGTGCCGGCGATGATCTTCGCGGCCTGGTCGACGTCGTTGGCGTTGAGGTCTTCCATCTTGGTCTGGGCGATCTCGCGGATCTGGTCCATGGAGACCTTGCCGACCTTCGCGGAGTGCGGCGTGCCCGACCCCTTCTGCAGGCCCGCGGCCTTGAGCAGGAGCTTGGCGGCCGGCGGCGTCTTGAGCTTGAAGTCGAACGAACGGTCTTCGTAGACCGTGATCTCGACCGGCACGACGTTTCCGCGCTGGTTCTCGGTGGCGGCGTTGTAGGCCTTGCAGAACTCCATGATGTTCACACCATGGGCACCCAGAGCGGGGCCGACGGGCGGTGCCGGGTTGGCTGCGCCGGCGTTGATCTGGAGCTTGATCAGCCCTGAGACCTTCTTCTTCTTGGGAGGCATCGTCTTCCTCAGTCTTCCTGATTCTTCGACTGGATCTCGGCTCCACGCTGTACACGTGGGAGGCCGACTGTCGTGTGCGCGCACGCGCAACCTTGGGGATTCTACGCGCGGGATCGGGTTGATCCCTAATCGCGGCCGTAACGACGCGACCCGCCACGCGCGGTGTGCACGAGGCGGGGGCGTCCGGGTGACCGGGAGCGTCAGTCGATCTTCTCGACCTGGGAGAATCCCAGCTCCACCGGGGTCTCGCGACCGAAGATGGAGACGAGCACCTTGAGCTTCTGCGAGGTCGGATCGACCTCCGAGATGCTGGCGGGAAGGGTGGCGAACGGGCCGTCCATGACGGTGACCGATTCGCCGACCGTGAACTCCACCTCGACGGCCTGCGGGACCAGGCCACCCTCGGCCTCGCCGCCGGGGGCGGCGGCCTTCTTCTCCGGCTTGGGGGCCAGGAACTTGGCCACGTCGCTCAGGGAGAGCGGGGTGGGCGCTCCGGCCGCGCCCCCGGTCGCACTGACGAATCCGGTGACCCCGGGGGTGTTGCGGACGACGCCCCACGACTCGTCGTCCAGGTCCATGCGGACCAGCACGTACCCGGGCAGGACCTTACGGTTGGCGACCTTCTTCTGGCCGTTCTTGACCTCGGTGTACTCCTCGATCGGGACCTCGACCTGGTAGATCTTGTCCTCGGCCCCGAGGGTGACCGCACGCGTCTCGAGGTTGGCCTTGACCTTGTTCTCGTAGCCCGCGTACGAGTGGATGACGAACCAGTCGCCGGGGAGCTTGCGGAGCTGACGTTTGAAGGCGATGACGGGGTCGATCGCGGGCGCCGCCGCCTCGGTGGGGGCATCGGCCTCGTCGGACCCGGCGGCGTCCTCGGACTCGGTGGCGTCGTCGGTCTCGTCGGTGGCCGCGACGGCGTCGATGGCGTCGGCGACGGCGTCCGCGG
>NZ_JAALDV010000127.1:0-9167 GCF_014145045.1 Dietzia sp. DQ12-76 | reverse complement strand
GCGGCTGCGGGATCGGCGGCGAGGGCGCGGACCACCGCGTCCAGCTGCTCCAGCATGACCGCGCTCTCCACATCGGAGGCGCCGGCCATGAGCCGCGCCGCGTCGGTGCGACCCGAGTCCTCCCCCCGGCCGGCCTTGACCGCTCGCGAGATCAGCACGCTCTCGAGGATGTTGGCGGCGACCGCGGCGCGTGAGGAGGACCGCACGTGGGTCAACGTGACGTCGCAGTAGAGCTCGATCCCGGCCTCCAACTGCTCCATCACCCGCCGCGGGTCGTCGTCGGTCGGGACCCGCCAGTCGGTGATCCGCCCCGGCAGTCTGCGGATGGCGGGTCCGGCGGACAGCGCGTGGGAGGACAGGCGGATGGTGTTGGTGAGCCGGCGCAGGAACGGCTTGGGCGGCTTGGGGACCAGCTCGTCGACCACCCGCCCGCAGATCGAGGTGGAGAACTGCTCGAGCGAGTTGCCCACGATGCCCGAGCTCAGCGCCGTCCCCTCGGTGAGGTTGAGGAACATGTGCCCGGAGAAGTATCCCACCTGGAGCCAGGGTCGGTCGTAGCTCGGTTGGGCGCGGGCCACCACCTGGATCTGCTGCATGGCGTAGTCGATCGCGAACCCCGAGACCGACGCCGTCAGGGGACAGAACGCCCCCGGCATCATCTCGCCGATGTTGCAGCGCGTATAGACGTGGTCCTCACCGGCCAGCGGCGAGTCCATCTCCGCGAGGTCCGCGGGAAGCGTGGTGACGGGCCTGGCCTGCAGCCACCAGAGCCTGCCGTCCCGGTCGATCGCCCACTCCAGGTCCATCGATCGGCCCCAGTGCTGCTCAGCGCGCTGGGCGCCCGACCTGATCGCTGCGATCTCGTCCGGGGACAGGACCGCCTCGTCGTCGTACTCGCGGAGGGCCACCCGGCCGGCGGAATCCAGGATCAGGTGGTCAGGTGACGCCGATCCGTCGACCAGCGCCTCACCCAGGCCGGGAACCGCGTCGATGACCATGAGGTCGCGCCGGCCGCTGGTGGGGTCCGCGGTGAACACCACGCCGGCGGCGCGTGCGTCCACCATCTGCTGGACCACCAGGTGCATGGCCGGCGGGCCGGTGGCCGTGCTGGTGTCCGCCGGAACGGACCCGGTGGCGGTCGCCGGATCGGCACGGTAGGACGACGCGCGGCCCGAGCCGACGGACGCCACACACGTGCGCACCGCGTCGGCGAAATCCTCTGCCGACTCCACGCCCAGCACCGTGTCGTACTGTCCGGCGAACGAGTGGTCCCCGCCGTCCTCTCCGGCCGCCGAGGACCTCACGGCCACCGGCGTCGCGCCGGCGTCGGCCATGCGGTCGAACCACCGGGAGAGGTCGACGACGACGAGGTCCGCCGACGCGTCCGCGATGACGAAACCGTGGGGGACGTCCAGGCCGAGACGCCGGAGTCCTGCCAGACCCGCGGCCTTCCCGCCGTAGCGGTCGTCAGTGACCTCGTCGAACTCGACCACCGTCGGCGTCATCGCCCGCCCCCCAGCGCGTCGACGATCTCGGCCAACGCATCGGTGGCGATGGGACCGGTCTGATAGAGGCAGAGCCGGTCCGACACCCCGTCCACCCGGTCGCGGATGTGCGCGGCCACCTCGGCCGGGGTTCCGCAAGCGGCGATGGTGTGCAGGATCTCGTCGCTGATCAACGACGTCATCTCCTGCCATCGGCCCTGTTTGGACATGGCGTTGAGCTCGGGCTGCAGATCGCCCCAGCCGTGGGCATCGAGCACCGGCTTGTACGCGGGGGTGGAACCGTAGAACGCCAGCAACCGGCGGGTGGACACGTGGTCGTCGTCCCGTCCGGCGGCCACGGACACGATCACCTCGGGCACCACCTCGAAGTCGTCCTCACGGCGACCGGCGGCGGCGAGTCCCGCGCGCACGGCCGGCATCGTCGACTCACGGAGGAACTTCGTGGACCCGAACGGCATCACCAGGAGGCCGTCGGCCACCTGCGCGGTGGCCCGGGTCAGCCGGGGCCCGAGCGCGCCGAGGTAGATGGGCGGCGGGCCGTACGGGTTGGGTCCGGGCACGAAGGTGGGTGTCATGAGGGTGTGGCGGTAGTACTCCCCCCGGAAATCCAGGCACTCACCGGTCTCCCAGGTGGCGAAGACGGCCCGCAGAGCCCCCACCAGTTCCGTCATGCGCTCGACGGGGTGATCGAACTCGGTTCCGTAGCGCTTCTCGATCTGCGCCCGCACCTGCGTACCCAACCCCAGGACGAACCGGCCCTCGCTGAGCAGCTGCAGGTCGTAGGCCTGGTGGGCCAGCTGGACGGGGTTGCGGGGAAAGCCGATCGCGACGTTGGACATCACGTCCAGGCCCCGGACCTGGGACGCCAGCACCAGGGGGGTGAACACGTCGTGCGGGCCCTCGAAGGTGAACACCCCGGACGCACCGGCCTCCCTGAGCGCTGCCGAACGGTCGACGGCGTCCGTGGGGCCGAAGAGCGCGGTCATGACCTTCACGCCGGAGTCCCGTCCCGCGAGGCCGACCCCTCGTCGGTGTCCGGACCCGACCCCGTGCCCGCACCGTCGGTCCAGTCCGTGAACCCCGACGGGTGGTGGGGCCCGATCACGCCGTGCTCGAACAGTCCCGCGCCCTCGTGGGTCGATCCGTCCGCCTCCGTGCACACGGCGCGACCGACGTGGTCGATCAGGCTGAACGCCGCGCCGGCCATCACCTGGGGGTCGGTCAGGTCGAAGCTCACCCGCTCGGTGAAGCCCTCGCCCTTCCAGCTGCCGTGAGCCCAGGAGGAGTCGCCGCCGTACCCGGAACCGAACGCGATGGGGGCGAACAACTTCGACTCCACGTCGAGTCGGAACCGGTCACCCGCGCGGTTCATGAACTCGACGTGGACGCCCGTCGGGATCCGGGTGCCGACGCGGTAGTCCACGTCCACGCGCACGCCGTCGAGCTGCTCCACCCGGCCGTCCCGCCAGCGCCGCGTGCAGTCGTAGAGGCTGCGGTGACCGTCGGGGTCCTCCTGGATTATGAGGAACAACTGGTACTCGTCGAACGCCAGGGGCAGATAGAGCCACCACATCCCGCGGAACGCCGTGTCGGGCCGCCCGGCGGGTTCGGGTTCGCCCACCGGACGGATGCCCCACGAGCGGTCCCGGGCGGCCACCGAGGAGGAGTGCGTGACCTCGAGCCGCTCGCCGTCGACCTCGATCCACCCGTCCCACGAGCCGAGTTGCGCGAAGCGGCTGGCCTGGAGGGTGACCCGCCGGTCGGTGAGCATCGAGTGCGGTTCCTCCATGGCCGCGGGGAACAGTCCCCGCCAGGTCAGGTCGGCGGCGATGCCCTCGGTCGGCTCCAGTGTGAGCCGCAGTTCCTGGAGTGGCTCGATCACCTCGAGCCGGTACCCGCCGACGTGAGGCGTGAGGCGGTCGTCGTCGATCGCGTCGCTGAGGTGCACCGCGGTCTGCGTATCACCCCGGCGGACCACGACGTAGGCGTCCTTGACGCCCAGGCGCGGGTAGTAGCCGATGCCGGTGAGCGCCATGAATCGGCCCTCGCGGTCGAGCACGTTGAAGTAGGACCGATCGTAGAAGTTCCGGTCGGACGTGGCCGGCCAGTTCACCGGCGCGTGCGTCTGGTGGATCGGGTACTCGTCGAGCGGGCTGAGGGTCACGGGGCTCTCCCTACAATACGATGCACACTGCATTGGAACTATGGTGGGTTCATGACAGCAGACGCGCGCGCGGTTGGTGGGGAATCGGCCAAGTCCGCCGGGGGTCGCCCAGGTGCCGGGCGCCCTCGCGACAGCCGGATCGACACCGCCGTCATCGCCGCCACCAGGGAGCTGATCTGCGAGACGGGCTACCCCGCGCTGTCGCTCTCGGCGATCGCCGCGCGCGCGGGAACCACCACCGCGTCCATCTACCGGCGATGGTCGGGCAAGGCGCAGCTCGTCCACGAGGCGGTCCTGGACGCGGAGGCGATACCCGCGCCGGGCGGCTCCGGTGATCTCCGCGACGACATCAGGGTCCTCGTCGAGACGATCCGGGACCTGTTCGACAGGCCCGAGGTGCGGGTCGCGCTACCGGGCCTGATCGCCGACACCGTCGCCGACCCCGAGCTCCACGGCCAGATGATCGCCCGGCTGGCCGGGAACCTGACCGCGTTCGAGTCGCGGTTCGGACAGGGGCGCCGCGGTGGTGATCAGCTGCCCATGCTGGCCGAGGTGGTGGCCGGCACCGCGATCTTCCGCATCCTCGTGCGCCGGGACGCCGCACTCGACGACACCTGGGTGACCGAGATGACCGAGTTGATCACCGGAAGGTGGCCCGGATCAGCCGGATAGCGGTGGCTCGGGAGCGGGGGCTCAACGTAGGCGCGGGACCGCGGTGTAGACGGCGACCTCCTCGGGGATCCCCTTGGCCCGGGCGAGCGGGAAACTCCGCTTGCGGCGCGCCGACACCCTGGACTCGTCCAGCCCGGGGAGGGTGGTCTCGCTGACCAGGATCTCGTCGGCACCCGCCTTCTCGGCCAGCCTGGCGGCGATGTTGACGTCCACGCCGAGGTAGTCGCCACCGATCAGACGTGGGGTGCCGGTGTGGATGCCGGCCCGGATGCGGGGCCGCATCCCGGAGACCTCCACCGGGTCGAGCCCTTCGGAGCAGGCCACGACCGCGTCGAAGGCCAGCTGTGGGGACGGGAACACGGCCATGAGCCCGTCCCCGAGACGTTTGACCACGTGCCCGCGGTGGGCTTTCACCTGCGGCTCGGTGGCAGACGCCACCTCTCTCAGCAGGCGTAGAGCATCCTCGTCCCCCGCTCGCATGGCCCAGTTGGAAAAGCCCACGAGGTCGGTGAAGACGATGGTCACCTCACTCCCGCTGCCGCTCCTGCCGGATCGTTGGGTCAGCGCGTGCCACACCTGGAGCCCGCCCAGGGACAACTCCCGCGACGCGGTGGGTTGCTCGTCGAACAGACTGCCGGCCACGCGGGCGATCGTGCCCGCGCTGTCCCGGCCCGCGGCCGAGAGCGGATCCCCGAAACCCGAGTCGCCGGGCAGGGCCCGCCGGATCCGGCGCAACGCCTCGACGGTGGAAGGGTGTCTGTTGACGTCGCGGGCGCCCGCTGCGATCCGCGCCGCGGACGCGCGCGCCCGGTCCCACCGAGGGTTCGACATGCTCACGAGGGTAACCGGACCGGCCCGGGCCCACGCGCGCCACCTGTGGCTCCCGCCCGCGCGGTTTGCGTCACGGTGAACAAAACAGTTCAGCCTTCGCACGCAGAGTCGTTAGCTTTCTCTTCTGTTGCCGACCGGCAACACCGGCGAAAGTGGACACGACATGAGCAACAGACGAACCCTCTCGAGGCTGGGTATCGGCTTCCTGGGCGTGGGGTTGACCGCCGCGCTCGTCGCGGGCTGTGGGGGGACGGCGTCCGGGGACGAACTCTCGATCGTCGGCTTCGCCGTGCCCGCGGAGGGCAACGCCGCGGTGCAGGAGGCGTTCGCCGAGACCCCGGACGGCGAGGGGGTCTCCTGGCTCACCTCCTACGGCGCATCGGGCGACCAGTCGCGGGCCGTGGCCAACGGCCAGCCCGCCGACGTCGTCCACTTCTCCGTGGAACCCGATGTCACCCGGCTCGTCGACGCCGGGCTGGTCGACCAGGAATGGAACTCAGGGCCACACAACGGATTCCTCACCGACTCCGTCGTGGTGCTGGTGGTGCGCGAGGGTAACCCGAAGAACATCACCGACTGGGAGGACCTGGCCCGCGAGGACGTCGAGATCGTCACCCCCAACCCCGGATCCTCGGGCGCCGCGCGGTGGAACATTCTCGCGGCGTGGGCGTCGGTACTGCAGAAGGGCGGGACGGAGGAGGAGGCCGCGAAGTTCGTCGAGTCCGTGATCGGCAACGTCGCCGCGTTCCCCGGTTCGGGCCGCGATGCCACCACGGCGTTCCTCGACGGCACCGGAGACGTCCTGATCTCGTATGAGAACGAGGCGATCCTCGGCAGACAGCAGGGTGAGGAGTACGAGTACATCGTCCCGGACCGAAACCTTCTCATCGAGAACCCGGCGGCCGTCACCGTCTCCGCGCCGGGGACCGCGCAGGCGTTCCTGGATTACGCCCTGAGCCCGGAGGGTCAGGCGATCTACGCGCAGTACGGTTTCCGTCCCCTGCGTCACCTGGCGGACCAGGTGGAGATCGGTCAGGTCGACGGCGCGACGGATCCCGCGGACCCGTTCCCGGAGATCACCGAGCTCTACACGGTCGATGGTGACTTCGACGGGTGGACGCAGGTCGTCGACACCTACTTCGACGACGACGGGATCATCACCCGGATCATCCAGAGTTCCGGTCTGAACTGACGATGGCCACCGTCCTCACACCGACGACCACTCCGGCGCCACCGCCTCCGGGGTCTGCCCCCCGGAGGCGGTGGCGCGCCGCGCGCACCACCCTCACCCGACCGGCCGGCGTCGCGCTGGGCGTGTCGGTGCTGTGGTTCAGCCTGCTGGTGCTCATCCCGCTGGCCCTGGTCGTGATCTCCGCCGCTGAGGGGGGTTGGGAGACCTTCCGGAGCACCCTGACCAACGTCCAGACCGCCAACGCCATCCGCCTGACCCTGTTCTCCGCACTCGCAGCGACGGGGGTCAACATGGTGGTGGGCACCTTGATCGCCTGGGTCCTGGTCCGCGACAGGTTCCCCGGCAAGCGGGTGATCGAGTTGGTGATCGACATCCCCTTCGCCCTGCCCTCCCTGGTCGCCGGGTTGGTGCTGTTGAGCCTCTACGGGCCGAACAGTCCGATGGGCCTGACCATCGCGGGGACCCCGTACTCGGTCTTCCTGGCGGTGTTGTTCGTGACTCTGCCCTTCGTGGTGCGCACCGTGGAGCCGGTCCTGCTCGAGCTCGACCCGCAGGTGGAGCAGGCCGCCCGGTCCCTCGGCGCGTCCCGGGCCGAGACGTTCCGTCGCATCGTCCTGCCCACCCTGACGCCGGCCATCGCCGCCGGGGCCACCCTGTCCTTCGCGCGGGGGGTCGGGGAGTTCGGAGCGTTGGTGCTGTTCACCGGTAACCGACCCAACATCTCCGAGGGCGCGCCGATCCGCATCCAGAGCTACATCGAGATAGATAACGTGGCCGCCGCCGCCACTGTCGCGGTGGTCCTGCTCGCTGTGGCGCTCCTGGCCATCGCGATCCTCGATGTCATCTCACGGAGGGTGGCGCGCCATGGCTGAGCGGACCGATCAGAGACCGTCCACCCCGACCGCGGGCATCGACGACCCGACCGCTGTGCCCGTTCGTCGGCTCCGGCCGGTGTCGCCGTGGGCGGGTGTCCGCCTCGCCGTCGTCGTCACCTATCTCTTCCTCCTGGTCGGCTGGCCGCTGCTGATGATCGGCCAGCGGACCTTCTTCGACGGCTCCAACCACCTGGTCTCCGCGCTGCAGAATCCCTCCGTGCAGCACGCCCTGCTCATCACCCTGTCCAGTGCACTGTGGGCGGTGGCGCTCAACACGGTCTTCGGGATCACCCTGGGGATCCTGCTGGTGCGTCACGAGTTCCCCGGGAAGCGACTGCTGAGCTCCTTCATGGACCTGCCGGTGTCCGTCTCGCCGATCATCGTGGGCCTGGCGTTGCTGTTGGCCTACGGTCCCGCGCACGGGTGGCTCGGCCGACCGCTGGCCGAGATCGGCATCTCGGTGGTCTTCTCCTACACCGGCATCGTCCTGGCCGTCACCTTCGTCTCCCTGCCACTCGTCCTGCGCGCCGTGGTGCCCGTACTCCGGGAGATCGGCGACGACCAGGAGACCGCCGCGCGCAGCCTGGGGGCCTCGGGGCGGCAGGTCCTGTGGCGGATCACCCTGCCGGCGATCAAGTGGGCCGTCGCGTACGGCGTGGTGCTCACCTTCGCCCGCGCGATCGGGGAGTTCGGCGCGGTGCTGATCGTCTCCGGCGGCATCGTCAACCGCACCGAAACGGCGACGATCGCCGTGCAGCGGCTCCACCAGGGCTTCGATACGGGAAGCTCGTACGCCATCGGCTTCCTGCTCGCACTCATCGCCGTGGCGGCACTGGTGATCGTCATGATCCTTCGACCGAAAGAGGGCCCCAGTGGGGATTGAGATCTCAGGCGTCAGCAAGCGGTACGGGGACTTCGTCGCACTCGACGACGTCACCCTCTCCGCACCCTCCGGCGGGCTCACCGCGTTGCTCGGACCATCCGGCTCGGGCAAGACCACGCTGCTGCAGATCCTCGGCGGTCTGGAGAACGCGGACCGTGGCACGGTCGAGATCGACGGCCGAGACACCACCCACGTGCCGGCACAGAAGCGGAACGTCGGCTTCGTGTTCCAGCACTACGCCGCCTTCAAGCACCTGACGGTGGCCAGGAACGTGGCCTTCGGGCTGGAGATCCGCAAGGTCCCGAAGCCGGAGATCCGGCGGCGCGTCGACGAGTTGCTGCACCTGGTCCAGCTCGCCCAGTTCGGCGACCGGCTCCCGGCCCAGCTCTCCGGCGGACAACGCCAGAGGATGGCGTTGGCCCGGGCACTGGCGATCGAACCCAGTGTCCTGCTGCTCGACGAACCGTTCGGGGCGCTGGACGCCAAGGTCCGCAAAGAACTGCGCGACTGGCTGCGCCGGCTCCACGACGAGGTCCACGTCACCTCGGTGTTCGTCACCCACGATCAGGAGGAGGCCCTCGAGGTGGCTGACACCATCGTGGTGATCAACCACGGCCGGGTCGAGCAGATCGGCACTCCGGAACAGCTGTACGACCACCCGGCCAACGAGTTCGTCTTCGGTTTCCTGGGTCCCGTCACCAGGCTGGGAGGGGTCCTCCTGCGTCCGCATGACGTGCTGGTGTCCCGCGGCCCCGAGTCCGGTGGCGTGCCCGGGCGGGTCGTCCGCTGGAGGCGGGTCGGGTTCGAGATCCGCTACGAGGTGGAGCTCGACGACGCGCCCGGCGCGGAGCGGGTCCACGGGCAGCTCACCCGCACCGAGGCCACCGCGACCGGGATCGGAGCCGGGGACCGGGTGTGGGTCCGCGCCCACCCGGGTGCCGACGTGCTGCGGGAGCCGGCGGCGGCCCCGGTGCGGGACGTCGTGCACGTCCGGGGTTGACCCACCACGTGGCAGACCTGCTGGTCGCCTTCGTCGCCGGCCTGA
>NZ_JAALDV010000126.1:0-7390 GCF_014145045.1 Dietzia sp. DQ12-76 | reverse complement strand
GTGGTGGGCGGCTCGCTGGCCGGAGCCGTCGACACGGGCTCGGCGACGGACGCCGTGGAGGGCTCGCTGGGCGAGGAGCGGCTCGGTTCGATCACCGGGTCCTCGGTGTCGCCCGAGGGTTCGCCGGAGATCGCGCCGGCGAACTGAGCCGGATCAGCGCTGCCCGCGCCCGAAGGAGTGCGGCTCGACCGGTCGCTGCGCGCTGGGGAGCCCGGCCACAACGAGTCGGTAGGACTCCGTGACCAATTCCTCGACCACGTCGTGGCCGAGGCTCCCCCCGGGGTGCAGTGAGATCCAGTGCCTCTTGTCCATGTGGTAGCCGGGGGTGATGTCCGGGTGCGCGTCACGGAGGGCGAGGCCGTCCGAGGGTGATGCCTTGATCACCACGAGGGGCTCGTCGTCGACCACGGTGTGGATCATGAACACCTTGCCGCGGACCTTGTAGACGTCGACGTCCGGCCCGAACGGGAACTCCAGGGTGGTCGCCGGTAGCTCGCGCGCTCGCAGCGCCGCACACTTCTGGAGTTCCCGCCCGTTCATCCCAGTGACGCTACGACACGCTGCGGGCTCCGTCATCGATAAGAGCGTTCCGCACGCCCCCTTCTCGGCCGACGTGTCCGGAACGCTCGTCGCGACTCGTGCGCTCGTCGCGACTCGTGCGCTCGCCGCGACCCGCGGGGTCGGTCGGGGTCGATGCGAGGGGGTTGGCGAGGGGGTTGGCGAGGGTGCCCGCGAACTGGAGCGAGCCCGCCTGATCGGTCAGATCCACCATCTGCCGGGTGTCGCGCAACTGCAGCCGGTTGAGGCACGAGTGCTTGAACCGCGGCGCGAAGAGCGCCTGCCAGGTCGCCTCGTTCCGCCCGTCGCGGTCCAGCGCCGACAGGCAACGGCGGGTCTCGTCCCAGAACTCCCATGCCGGTAGGACACCGGCCTCGTCGCAGATCGCGGCGAGGTGACGCAGTACCCCGTCCATCACGTCGGTGTGGATGCTCAGCGCGGCCGTCTCGGCATCCACGACGTGCCGGATCCGCTCGATCCCCGCGGGCAGCGGACGGTCGGTCACCACCGCCACCTCCTCGCCGATGTCCTTGAACAGCACCCGGCGCGGCAGGTGGTCCGGTCCGATCA
Source organism: Dietzia sp. DQ12-76 (assembly GCF_014145045.1). Lineage (NCBI taxonomy): Bacteria > Bacillati > Actinomycetota > Actinomycetes > Mycobacteriales > Dietziaceae > Dietzia > Dietzia sp. DQ12-76. The sequence continues at coordinate 6,262 of NZ_JAALDV010000126.1, read as the reverse complement.
CCACGATCACGTTCTCCCCGTGCGGCATGAACACCACCCCGTGCGCGAGCAGGCATCGGGCCACCGGCAGGACGTAGGCGTCGAGCAGCGCGCGGAGCCACGTGCGGGCGTTCGACCCCGACCGTTCCAGGTGTTCGACGACGAGGGGTCGGCCGTGCAGGTCGACGTGCAGGAGTGAGGCCAGCGTGAAGGCCCGCTCGCCCGGTGACAGTCGCGGCATCGGGCTCTCGCGCCACAGGGCGGCGATCATCTTGGTGTGCGGCCCCTCCTCTGACACGCCCGCGTCGGCGGCGCGATGGTAGGCGTCACCGGTGTACCCCACCGCGGCGGTCTCCCGGAGGATCCCGAAGTCGAGCGCGCGGAGTACGGGATCCCCGGCCACCAGTCCGGCGACCCACTCGTTCACCGCCGGGGTGTCACGCATGTACCGCGGAGACAGTCCGCGGGTGAAACCCATGTTCTGCACCGCCAGTGCCGTCTTGACGTATCCGCGCTCGGGCCTGCTCGTATCGAAGAAGGTGCGCACGGACTGCTGCGGGCGGTACTCACTGTGGGACTCACCCAGGTGGACGAGGTCGCGACGCGCCAGGTCGGGGCCGAACGCCACGGAGATCTTGTGCTCCCACTGCCACGGGTGGACGGGGAGGAGGCGGTACCCGTCCGGGTCGAGGCCCAGTTCACGGAGGCGGTCGTCGCACCCGTCCAGGGCGTCACGGCCGAACTCGCGGAGATAGTGCTCGCGCTCCTCGAGGCCTGTCACCGTGGCGAGGTGACTGCGGTCGCGGCGCGCGGCCAGCCAGACCAGGCGCACCGTCCCGGGGGCCTCCGGCGCGTAGCGGTGCCGGTCGGACAGGCCGAGGCCGATGCGTCCGTTGTTCGCCACGAAGCCGGGGTGCCCCTCGGTCATCGCGGCCTCGACCTCCTGCAGGTCCGCCGTGGCGAGTTCCTGGACCGGTCGGTCGCGGTGGTGCAGGCAGAACGCGGCGGAGCCGAGGGTGGCCGCGATCTCCTCCAGATAGATCCCCACCAGCGCCCCGGGGATCCCGAGCACGGGAGCGAACGCGGTGACGAGGGCCTGGGCGTCGGGCTCGGCCGGCTCACCCCCGACCTCGCGCCGCAGCGACCCCTCGTCCACCACCCAGTGCTCGAGTGGCAGGACCCGCGCGCGGAAAGTCCAGGTCTCGGACCCCGCGCGCACCTCGTACACCCCGGGCACCGCCGTGGCCTGCGGGGTGAGTAGCCGCTCGTGGGAGAACTCGGCCAGCGCCTTGGCGCACAGGTGACGGTGCGCCCGGCGCATCGCGTGGCCGGAGAGATGCGCGTGAGGTGCGGCGCCGGGTGATCGAGTGGACGACGGTACGGGCCGCGTGGTCCGGCCGATCTCCGAGTCGCGGAAGTCGTCGAGCTCGCAGAAGGAGAGCAGAGCGGTCTTGTCCGGCAGGCGGAGCGGCCCGTCCTCCCGGAATCCCGCGCGGGCGTTGAGCCGGTGGACGGCGGTGTTGTCGATGTCCGGTTCCACCACGATGCGCCGGGCACCCAGCGGCCCGAAGGCGGTCTCGCAGATGGCGCCGATCACGGCGGCGGTGGTGCCCGGAACGGGGGTCCGCGACGGTGCGACCAGCAGGTGCATGCCCAGGTCCCCGGGTTGATGGGGGTACTTTCCGTCGAGCTCGACCGCGGCCGGGTCGTAGAACACTGCCAGCCCCGCCCGCAGCCCGTCGATACGCACCATTCGGACCTGTCGGTGCCGGCTCGACTGCCAGTCGTGGAAGAACTCCGAGATCTGTCCGGGTGTCATGTGTCGCATGCCCCAGTAGGCCGATCCGGGATGGGAGAGCCACGCGTGGAGTGTCCCGGTGGTGTCGGGGTCCGTGGGCAGGCTCGCGAGCGAGACGAGTCCGGCGGGCGTACTGACGGTGTGGGTCATCGGGTCTCCTGGGCCTGCTGGTCGGCGGGGGTGCGTCGTCCGGCGGGCGCGTCGGTCCGCGCCCGGTCGGCATCGCGGGCCCCTGGGATCTCGTCGGCCGGGGGGCCGAACCGCTGGAACGCGATACGTGACTCGACGGGGTATACCTCGCGACCGGTCACGGACCGCAGGATGATGCTGTTGCGCATCGCCCCCATCCCGAGGTCCGGCGCGCTCAGGCCGTGGGTGTGCTCCTCCGCGTTCTGCACGTGGATCCGCCGGTGAGCGAGGTCGATGGTGTGGTCCCGTGCCACCCGGTATCGGCGGGGCCGACCCTCGCGGCTCTGTTCGGGACCGGGGTCCTCCCAGTCGATCTCCGAGGCGATCCCGTCGAGGAACCGCGGGGTGGTGGGTGAGTACCCCGTGGCCATCACCAGCCCCTGGGTCTGGTGCGTCCAGGTCCGCGCGGTGTCTGTGCAGCGCAGGTCCAGTCGGATGTGCGAGCCGACGGGGGTGGCGCCCTCCAGGGCGGTCGCCGCCACCAACAAGCCGGTGTCCAGCCCGTGGGCGGACCGGCGGTAGAGCAGGTCGTGGATCTGGTTGATCAATTCGGCGTCGATGCCCTTGTAGAGCGAGCGCTGGTCGCGCAGCATGCGGTCACGCGTCCCGGCGTCGAGTCCGTGGAAGTGGTCGATGTACTCCGGGGACGTCATCTCCAGTGTGAGCTTGGTGTATTCCATGGGGAAGAACCGCGGGGAGCGGGTGATCCAGTCCACGCGGGGCCCGGAGTCCCCCGGCGTGGCCAGCAGGTCCTGGTAGATCTCGGCGGCCGACTGGCCGCTGCCCACGACGGTCACCGAGTCGAGCTCGAACAGCTCCTCGCGCCGGTGCAGGTAGTCGGCGGCGTGCAGCGCGACACGTCGGCCCGAGTGAGCGGAGGCGCCGTCGAGCGAGTCCGTGTCGACAGGCGACCACGGGCTGGTGCCGATCCCCAGTGCGAGGTGCCGGGCGCGGTAGGTCTCCGTGCCGTCGGAGGTGATCGCGGTGACCCGGTAGACGGGTCCGTCCTCGTCGTCGGTCCCTCCGTCCGGTCCGCCCCCGGCGCCCTGTGACTTCTCGCGCCGGACGTCGACCACCTGCCGTCCCCACCGAAGTCCACCCACCCGTTCGGAGGCCCAGCGACAGTACGCGTCGTACTCCGCGCGCAGGGGCTGGAAGTTCTCGCGGATGTAGAACGGATACAACCGGCCCACCTGTTTGAGATAGGACAGGAACGAGTACGGCGAGGTGGGGTCGGCCAGCGTGACCAGATCGGCCAGGAACGGCACCTGGATGGTCGCGTCGTCGAACATGAGTCCGTGGTGCCACGCGAAGCCCTCGCGGGAGTCGAGGAAGACGGCGTCGATCTCCAGCGGTTCGGCCAGGCACGCCAGCCCGAGGTTGAACGGACCGATGCCCACGCCCAGCAGGTCGTGGATCCCCCCGCTCATGACAGCACCCCCGCGGTGGTGGCCTGGCGCATCCCGTCGGCCAGGTACCGGGCGGCCTCGCGGACGTCGGCGAGTACGGCCGCCACGTCCTGGTCGGACAGCTCCGGGTCCAGGATCGTGAGTTTGAGGCACGGTCGGCCGTCCACCACCGTCGCCGCGACCACCGACCGTCCCTCGGCGAACAGCGCGTCCCTGACGGGGCGGACCAGGGCGTCGGACTCGTCGGGGTCACACCCCTCGGGCCGGGGGCGGAACAGGACGGTCGACAGTGCCGGCCTGCGAACCAGCTCGAGGTCGGGCTCGGAGTCGATGGTCCGACCGATCCGCCGGGCCACGTCGATCGCGTCGTCGAGCATGCGGCCGATCCCGTCGGCGCCGAGAACGCGCAGCGTCATCCAGAGCTTCAAGGCGTCGAAGCGGCGGGTGGTCTGCAGGGACTTGTCCACGGCGTGATCGTCACCGTCCGCGGGGTTGAGGTAGTCGGCGCTGACGGTGGAGTGGCGGAAGCCCGAGCCGTCCCTCAGGAGAAGAGCTGATGCGGCCACCGGCAGGAAGAAGGTCTTGTGGAAGTCGACGGTCACCGAGTCGGCCAGCCCGATCCCGTCGAGCAGATCGCGGCGGGTGGGGGAGACCAGCAATCCGCCGCCGTAGGCGGCGTCCACGTGCAACCAGACGGCGCGACGGCGACAGACCAGTCCGACCTCCCGCAACGGGTCGATCGCGCCGTGGTCGGTGGTACCGGCCAGGGCGACGACGGCCGCGACCTCGTCACCGGCGTCCGCCACGGACGCCAGGGCGCGGTCGAGGGTAGCCGGGTCCATGCGGTCGCCGTGCCCGGGGAGGACGATCACCGCGTCCGGTGCCAGACCGAGCAGACGTGCGGCCTTGACCACGCTGAGATGTGCGTGCTCGCCGGTGACGATCCGCAGACGGGACAGACGCACACAACGGTCCGCGGGCGTGGTCCCCCCGGGGCCGGGGCGGGAGAGTCGATCCTCGCGTGCGGTGAACAACCCCTGGAGGTTGGACTGCGATCCGCCGGTGGTGAAGACGCCGTCCGGCGTGACCCGGTCCGGCCGGTCGAACTCGATCAGCTCGGCGACCCAGTCGACGAGTCTCTGTTCGATCAGGCATGCCGAGGTGCCCTGGTCCCACGTCTCCACGGCGGTGTTGACGGAGGTGGCGAGCGTCTCGGCGGCCAGCGCGGGGATCGTGACCGGACAGTTGAGGTGCGAGAGGTAGCGGGGGTGGTGGTACCCCACGGCGTGGTCGAGGTAGAGCGCACGCACCTCCACCATCGCCTTGTCGAGCGTCCCCAGCGGGGTCGACAGATCCACCGCCGCGGTCTGTGACGCGAGATGCGCGGGAGATGCGGACGAGCGCGGGGTGGTACGACCGTCGAGGTATCGACCGACCTCGGCGGTCGCCGCGGCCAGGGCGGCGGCGTGGTCCTTCCGGCTCCGGTGGCTCAACAGGTGTTCGTTCACGGGTGCTCCGAACTGATCGGGGACGTAGGTACCGGCGAACGTTATGAGGGTAGGCTAGCCTTATCAACACCGGAGTGATATGAATCACGTTGTGTAGCAGGCGAAGTGGGAATGTGGGAGTGCGGTCTTGCGTTTCGGCGCATCGTCACTCTACTGTTGCCCCGATAAGGTAAGCCAAGCCTAAGCGGCTTTTATCCATCGGAGACCCCATGAGTGCACTCACCGTCCGATCCCGTGTCCGGGCGGTCGACGCCCCCGATCGCGCACGGGCCGTGCTGCTCCTGGCCGCGCTCCTCGCGACGCTGGCGGTGTTGGCCGGGTGCTCGACGGGTTCAGTGGGTGGATCGCAGGACTCGGCCACGGCGACCGATGTCGAGCGTGACGGGGAGTTCCCCCGCACCATCACCCACGCATACGGGCAGACGGAGATCACCGAACCGCCCCAGCGGGTGGCCACGATCTCCTGGGTCAACGCGGATGTCTCGCTGGCGCTGGGGGTGGTTCCGGTGGGCATGCCGCGGAACTCGTTCGGCGGCAACGCCGGTGGATCCACCGACTGGTTCGACGCCGAACTTGAGTCGGTGGGGGGCGAGATGCCGGAGTTGTACTCGGAGACGGACGGCATCAACACCGAGGCCATCGCCGCCCTCCAGCCCGACATCATCCTGGGTGTCTACTCCGGGATGACCGCCGAGGAGTACGAGACCCTGTCCAAGATCGCCCCCACCATCGCGATGCCGGAGGGCGACGTGGCCTTCGGCACCCCGTGGCAGGAGTCCACGCGCCTCATCGGCGAGGCGCTCGGCCGCTCGGAACGCGCCGAGGAGTTGATCGACGAGGTCGAGGGCCGGATCGCCCAGGTCGCTGACGACCATTCGGGTCTCCGGGGGACCACCTTCATCTACGGGACGGTCGACCCCGGCGCGGCGGAGAAGATCTATGCCTTCACCGACGTGGACAACCGGCCGCGTTTCCTCGAGCAGCTGGGCATGGTCCAGGCTCCCGTGATCTCCGAGGCCTCGACCGGGGCCCCCGACCAGTTCGCCGTGACATGGTCGCCTGAACGGGCAGACGAACTGGTCTCGGACATCCTCGTCACCTACGCCGCCTCGCCCGACGTCCGCGCCGCCATCGAGGCGGACCCGTTGCTGGGCCGCATCCCCGCGGTCGAGGCGGGTCGGATGGTGGTCCAGACGGACGAGCAGCAGGTGTTGTCCATCTCGGCCGCGTCGCCGCTCAGCCTGCCCTGGGCGCTCGACAACGTGGTGCCGGAGATCATCACCGCCGCGGAGCAGAACTGACAGATGCAGGTGACCGCGACGCGCCGTGACGGCCCCGCCACCGCGGGGCCGTCCGACGCCCCCGCGAGCCCCACCGCT
>NZ_JAALDV010000125.1:0-7784 GCF_014145045.1 Dietzia sp. DQ12-76 | reverse complement strand
CGGGCCGCGGCGTCCACCGCGGCGACCATGTCCCCCACGACGTGCTGCTGGTCCGCGGCCGCACGCCTGAGGAACTCCTGCCGTCGCCCGGCATCGGCGGGGCCGCCCGGGTCCAGGATCGCGGAGGCCGCTCCCGGAGCCGTCCCCTGGCGATGTAACAACCGGGAGTACTCGTCGAGGGTGCTCCTGGCGGACTCCACGCCGGATTCCGCCTGCTCGCGCTCGGCGATCGTGCGGTCGGCCTCCGCTATCGACCGGTCGAGGTCGAGTCGGGCCATCTGCAGGTCGACGAGGGTCTTGTTGACCCCCTCGCGCTTGACCGCGATGTCCTGGCGGGTGGCGTCGAGTCGCGCGGACGCATCCGCGACCGCGCGGATCAGGCCGCTGATGTCCTCGGGAGAGGCCGCGGGTTCCACCTGTGCCGCCACGACGGGCGCCTGGATCACACCCGATGCGGTGCCCAGGACGAGCGCTGCGGCGAGCAGGGCACGACCGCCCGCCGGCCCCGGACCCCGACGTCTCCGCGCTCCCGGAGCGCGGGTTGATGAATGGTCAGGCTTCACGTTTCACCTTCCGATAACCGCACGAGGATGCGGTCGACCGCGCGACCCGCGCGGCGGGACGCGTCACCGAGAAGGGTGAGGTGCCGGTGATGCCTTCCCCTGCGCCACTAGAGCCTCATACCAACTCGGCAGAACCGATGGTTCCTCTAGCACCGTAGGTCACAGAAGCCCCGTCTGGAACATCAGGCGGCAAAATACACTGCTGTAACTCGAATAACCCGAGGAACGTCGGCGTGTCGGGCGGTGATGCGGGACCGTGACCGTCAGCGGAGGCGACGCCGCAGCACGACCGCGAACGCGACCGCGACCACGATCGCGAGGACGAGCACGATGGCGGAGAGCGCTCCCCAGGGAGGCGCGGGGGCGGTGACCTTGTGCGCGAACACCGCGGCGGAGGCGACGGGGTCGAACTCCTCCCAGGCATCGTCCTGGCCCGCCTCGAGGAGATGCCGCGGAATCGTGTCGCTGGAGCTACCGACGAAGACCGGGGTCCGGACGAGAATCGTGCCCTCGTACTCCTCGTTCAGCAGGGCGGCGAGGTCGCGGGCGTCGGTGTAGACGAGCGCAGGGGCCTCGGTGTAGACCACCTTGAGGTCGAGCCCACGGTCCCCCGCCTCGGCGACCACGGTCCGCAGGCCCTCGACGAACGGCTCCGGAGCGGAGACGCCGTCGTCGGCGAGGTCCCGTGACACGGCCTCGTAGTCCAGCCACTGCGGAACCTCCCCCTGCTGCAGAGACATCACCGGCTCGGCCTCGTAGGCGAGCGTGGTCACGGAATCGTCGGAGTTGTCCACGGGCGATATGGTGCCATCTCGTCGTCGTCGAACCGAACACGCGCGCCGCACGGCGCGACACCCGCTCCGCGCCCCCCACCTTCGGGCGGGCCGGAACCTATACAGAACGACCGTACTGGTAAATTGGTGACCGCAACCGGGCGCGAGGGTCCACAATGGGTCCTGTGTCCGCCCCCGGCGTCGCCGCCCGAGACACGCGGTGACACCGGGAGGGATGACGAATCGACATTCACACCACGAGTGGAGCTGACGTGACAGCAAGCATTGACAGCTTTGGCGCCAAGGGAACCCTAGAGGTCGGCGGCCAAGCCTACGAGATCTACCGCCTGTCGGCGGTCGACGGAGCCGCGAAGCTCCCCTACTCCCTCAAGGTCCTCACCGAGAACCTGCTGCGCACCGAAGACGGTAAGAACGTCACCAAGGCGCATATCGAGGCGCTGGCGGGCTGGGACCCCGCCGCCGAGCCCGATACCGAGATCCAGTTCACGCCCGCCCGCGTGATCATGCAGGACTTCACCGGTGTCCCCTGCATCGTCGACCTCGCCACCATGCGTGAGGCCGTCAAGACCCTCGGCGGCGACCCCGACAAGGTCAACCCCCTCGCGCCGGCGGAGATGGTCATCGACCACTCGGTGATCATCGAGTCCTTCGGTGGAAAGGACTCGTTCGACAAGAACGTCGAGATCGAGTACCAGCGCAACGAGGAGCGGTACCAGTTCCTCCGCTGGGGCCAGGGCGCGTTCGACGACTTCAAGGTCGTCCCCCCCGGTACCGGCATCGTCCACCAGGTCAACATCGAGTACCTCGCCCGGTCGGTGATGGTCCGCAACGGCCAGGCCTACCCCGACACCTGTGTGGGAACCGACTCGCACACCACCATGGAGAACGGACTCGGCGTCCTGGGCTGGGGCGTCGGCGGGATCGAGGCCGAGGCCGCCATGCTCGGTCAGCCCATCTCCATGCTCATCCCCCGCGTGGTGGGATTCAAGCTCACCGGCTCGATCAAGCCGGGCGTCACCGCCACGGACGTCGTCCTGACGATCACCGAGATGCTCCGCAAGCACGGCGTCGTCGGCAAGTTCGTGGAGTTCTACGGTGCCGGTGTCGCCGCCGTGCCGCTGGCCAACCGTGCCACGATCGGCAACATGAGCCCGGAGTTCGGCTCCACCTGTGCCATGTTCCCCATCGACGGTGAGACGATCGACTACCTGCGCCTGACGGGCCGCGACGACGAGCAGCTCGCTCTGGTCGAGGCGTACGCCAAGGAGCAGGGCATGTGGCTCGACCCCGAGGCGGAGGAGCCCGTCTTCTCCGAGTACCTGGAGCTCGACCTGGGCGATGTCGTCCCCTCGATCGCCGGGCCCAAGCGTCCGCAGGACCGTATCGAGCTGGCCGACGCCAAGAGTGCGTTCCGTAAGGACATCCACAACTATGTGGACGCCGGTGTCAATCCCCTCGGTGACACCGAGAAGGGTCGGATGCAGTCCGAGGGCGGCGCCCCGTCCGACAACGTCGGTACGGCCACCCTGTCCCACGCCGAGGAGGGCTCGGTCCGGGCCGACGCCTCCGCCGGTGCCGAGGGCCGTCCCTCCAAGCCCGTCGAGGTGTCCGTCGACGGCACCGAGATGGTCCTGGACCACGGCATCGTCTCCATCGCCTCGATCACCTCCTGCACCAACACGTCCAACCCGTCGGTGATGATCGGCGCCGGGCTCCTCGCCCGCAAGGCCCACGAGAAGGGCCTCAAGGCCAAGCCGTGGGTCAAGACCTCCATGGCGCCGGGCTCCCAGGTCGTCACCGAGTACTACGAGCGCGCCGGACTCTGGCCGGACCTGGAGGCCCTCGGCTTCTACCTGGTCGGCTACGGCTGCACGACGTGTATCGGTAACTCCGGTCCGCTGCCGGAGGAGATCTCCGAGGCCATCCAGGAACATGACCTCACCGCCACAGCGGTCCTGTCCGGCAACCGCAACTTCGAGGGCCGGATCAACCAGGACGTCAAGATGAACTACCTGGCGTCCCCGCCGCTGGTCATCGCGTACTCCATCGCCGGGACCATGGACTTCGACTTCGAGACCGACTCCCTGGGCAAGGACTCCGAGGGCAACGACGTCTACCTCAAGGACATCTGGCCCTCCAGCGAGGAGATCGAGGAGACCATCAAGGCCTCCATCTCGTCCAAGGAGTACACGTCCAAGTACGCCGACGTCTTCGCCGGAGACGACCGCTGGCGCGGGCTCAGCACCCCGGACGGCAAGACCTTCGAGTGGGACGAGAAGTCCACCTACGTCCGCAAGCCCCCGTACTTCGAGGGGATGCAGATGGAGCTCACCCCGGTCGAGGACGTCAAGGGCGCCCGCGTGCTGGCCAAGCTCGGTGACTCGGTCACGACCGACCACATCTCGCCGGCGTCGACGATCAAGCCGGGCACCCCGGCCGCGCAGTACCTCGACGCCAACGGCGTGGCCCGTCAGGACTACAACTCCTTCGGGTCGCGTCGCGGCAACCACGAGGTCATGATCCGCGGCACCTTCGCCAACATCCGTCTGCAGAACCAGCTGCTGGACGGCGTCACGGGCGGCTACACGCGCGACTTCACGCAGGAGGGCGCCCCGCAGGCGTTCATCTACGACGCCGCCCAGAACTACGCCGCTCAGGGCACTCCGCTCGTCGTGCTCGGCGGCAAGGAGTACGGCACCGGGTCCTCGCGCGACTGGGCGGCCAAGGGCACCAGCCTGCTCGGCGTCAAGGCGGTCATCACCGAGTCGTTCGAGCGCATCCACCGCTCGAACCTCATCGGCATGGGCGTCATGCCGCTCCAGTTCCCCGAGGGCGAGTCGCACGAGACCCTCGGACTGGACGGCACGGAGACCTTCGACATCACCGGGATCGAGGAGCTGAACAACGGCACCACGCCCAAGACGGTCAAGGTCACCGCCACCAAGGAGGACGGCCGGACCGTCGAGTTCGACGCCAAGGTGCGCATCGACACCCCCGGCGAGGCGGAGTACTACCGCAACGGCGGAATCCTGCAGTACGTCCTGCGCAACATGATCAAGGGCTGATCACCTCCACCCCGACGGCGGTGCGCGGTAACTCCCGGTGAGACAGGGGGAACCGCGTACCGCCGTGGTGTATCCGTAGGAAGGTACAGAAATGCCCAGGGTCAGCCAGGACCACATGGACGCCCGGCGTCGCGAGATCCTGTCGGGCGCGCGCGAGTGCTTCGCCGAGTTCGGGTTCGAGGGCGCCACCGTTCGTCGCCTCGAGGAGGCCACGGGTCTGAGCCGTGGTGCGATCTTCCACCACTTCGACGACAAGGACGCGCTGTTCCTCGCACTCGCCCATGACGACGCCGCGGCGATGGCGGCCACGGTGGCGGAGCAGGGGCTGGTCCAGGTGATGCGGGAGATCCTCGCGGATCCCCACGAGTTCTCCTGGCTCGGAACGCGGCTGGAGATCGCGCGACGGATCCGCACCGACCCGGCCTTCCGCGAACGGTGGACCGACCGGCAGGTGGAGCTCGACGACGCCATCCTCACCCGCCTGCGGGAACAGAAGGACTCCGGCAGGATGCGGACGGACGTGCCGGACGACGTGCTGCGCGTCTACCTCGACATCGTCCTCGACGGGCTCATCACCCATCTCGCCACCGGACGGGGTACCGAGCACGTCAGTGCGATGCTCGATCTGGTGGAGGCGTCGTTGCGCACCGCTCGTGACTGAGTGCGGGACGCGCGTACGGTGGGGCGCATGACCGCCTCCACACCACAGATCCCCTTGATCGACCTCAACGACGGCCGTGCTATCCCCCAGCTCGGTTTCGGGACGTACCAGGTCCCGCCCGCTGATACCGAGAAGGTCGTCTCGGATGCTCTCGAGGCCGGGTACCGGCACCTCGACACCGCCCAGATGTACGGCAACGAGGACGGGGTGGGTCGTGCGATCGCGGCATCGGGTATCCCGCGCGACGAACTGTGGCTCACCACCAAGCTCAACAACTCCTTCCACGAGCGCGCCGCGGCCCGAGATTCCGCTGAGCGCTCCCTCGAGGCACTCGGTGGCCGGATCGACCTGTTCCTGGTGCACTGGCCGCTGGCCATGCATGACGACGTCGCCCGCGTGTGGGAGGCCATGGAGGGCATCCGCTCGGACTTCGCGGTGGACTCCATCGGCGTCTCCAACTTCACCCCCGCCAATCTGGCGCGACTGTCGGACGCGGGACTCAGCACTCCCACGGTCAACCAGATCGAGTCGAACCCCTACTTCGTGAACGACGAGGTGCGCGCGGCGTGCACCGACCGCGGGATCGCGGTGGAGGCGTGGAGCCCGCTCGCGCAGGGCGCGGTCTTCGGCGACCCCCAGCTCACGGCCCTGGCGGAGCAGGTCGGTCGCTCCATCTCGCAGGTGGTCCTGCGGTGGGTGCTCCAGCGCGGGGACATCGTCTTTCCCAAGTCCTCGAGCCCGGGCCGGATGCGCGAGAACCTCGAGATCTTCGACTTCGAGCTGAACGACGAGCAGATGGCCTCGATATCGGCCCTCCACAACGGCACGCGCTCGGGGCCGGACCCCGACACCTTCGACTGGCGCGGCTGAGGCGGGCCCCGCCCGGTCCGGCCCCGCCGGTCCGGCCGCAGATCGGGTGAGCCGTCACTCCGGTCAGAGTTTTCCCTCGTGAACCTACGGCGGAACGTACCTGACTGACGGTTCACCCATTTCGCGGCCGCTTTTCGACGATGGACGCGGTCGACTGGAATTAGAGTCCGTTCATGACCACCACTCGAGCGCACGGTGACGCCGCGCGCGCTGACGGCCCGTCCGCCGGGGGCCCCTCGGGTCGGATGCTCGCCTCGTACGCCGCTGGCAGCGTGGGCACGGGGGCGTTCAGCACCTTGCCCGGACTGGTGCTCGCCTATTACCTGACCGACTCGATCGGGGTGGCCGCCGCGGTGGCGACGGTGCTCGTGCTGGTGCCCAAGGTGATCGACGTCCTGGCGTACCCGCTGATCGGGGCGATCTCCGACCGCGCCTCGCACCGCACCGGTTACCGCACGGGGCTGATGCTGTTCGGCTCGCTCGCGCTACCCCTGCTCTTCGTGGCGACCTTCTCGGCCCCCACCCGGTGGGGCACCGCACTGGCCGGCGTCTGGGTGATGGGCTTCTTCCTCCTGGCCTCACTGGCATTCTCGTGTTTCCAGGTCCCCTATCTCGCCCTCCCGGCGGAGCTGACCGGTGATTCGGCCGTGAGGGTCACGATCCTCGCGTGGCGGGTGGCGGTGCTGGCCGCGACGATCCTCGTGGTGGGCGGCGGCGGTCCTGCGCTGCGCGAGGCCGCGGGCGGAGGCGCGACGGGGTACGTGGTGATGGCGGTCGGCGTATCCGTCCTGATGCTGGGCGGCATGCTGTGGGCCACGCTGGGATCCGGCCGACGGACGATCCTGCGGGCGGACGCCCAGGTCGGTGACCTGGGCCGGCAGTACCGCGACGGACTCGACGCGCTGCGGGTGACCCGGCCGTTCCGGTTGTTGGTGGGCCTGTTCTGCCTCCAGGCGGTGGCCACGGCGGTGATGCTCGCAGGAGGCCAGTACGTCGCCACCTACATCCTGGGCAACGAGGCCGCGTTGACCGGGCTGTTCCTCGCGCTGATCGCCCCCGCACTGGTGGTGATGCCGCTGTGGGCGCGCCTGGCCCACGCCCGGGGCAAGGTCCCCGCTCTGGCGACGGCGACGATCCTGTTCACCGTCTCCGCTCTCCTGCTCATCCCCGCCGGCGTGTGGCCGGGGATGTGGGTGCACATCCCGGTCGCTCTGGCGGGCGTCGCCTACGCCGGCATGCAGGCTCTTCCCATGTCGATGCTCCCCGACACCACGGATATGGACCGCGAACTGGGCGGCCGTCGTCGCAGCGGTGCGATGAGCGGGCTGTGGACCGCCTCCGAGACCGGATCCATGGCGCTGGGGCCCGTCGTGGTGTTGGCGCTGTTGGCGGTGACCGGCTTCCGCTCGGGCGGCATCGCTGATCAGCCCGAACCGGCCCTGTGGGCGATCGTCCTGGGCTTCTCCCTCGTGCCGGCTCTGCTGACCGCGGCCAGTCTGCTCGTCATCCGCGCACTGGGCCGGGAGCACCCGAGCTGGACCCAGCCTGCACGACCGGCCTACCCCGCACGACCGGCTTAACCCGCACGACCGACCCAGCCCGCATGAACGACCCCGCACGACGGACGGATTCCCCATGACAGTCGACCACCCGGACACCGATCCCCTGGAGAGCCTGATCGACCGGCGCGGCGCGGCAGCCCTCGAGACCCTGGCCGAGTTGCGCGCGGCCGATCCGCCGACGACCGGCGGCCGGGTCCTGTCCTACGTCTACGACTCGGGACTGGAGGGGGTGGACCGCGTGGCCGTCCGCGCGGCCGGTCTGGCGCACG
>NZ_JAALDV010000124.1:0-7756 GCF_014145045.1 Dietzia sp. DQ12-76 | reverse complement strand
CAAGAGGTTCTGGGCGCAGGCGTCGAGTCCGCCGGTGGACTGAGGCCGAGTGACCGACGGGTCGCCGGCGGTTCCGTGCTCCGTCGTCGGGGCACGGGTGGATCAGCGGGTCCGGGGAACCCTGCGTACCTCCACGCCGCCCATGAGCGCGAGCCCCGTGACCCGCACGACCGGGGCGCCCGGAGAGGCCTGCCGCACCGGGCGGGGGTCGGGCTTCCACCTGCCGGCCTCCTCGCCGAATCCGCCCATCAGACCGAGGCCCTCGACCACGACGTGGATGTCGTCCGGCACGTAGATCTCGACCCCGCCCATGATCGCGAACGCGCGGATCGTGGTCTCGTGCGCCTGCAGAGAGGCCTGGCGCAGGTCCAGTTCGACCCCGCCCATCACGGCGAACGCCGTGTGCTCGGCGGGAACCGTCCACGCGCCCTTGCGTTCGCATCCGCCCATGAACGCCAGTGACGACGACGGACCGGTTCCACCGGTGACCCTCCTCGCGGGCGCCTCATCGTGATGGACCCCGGGCCGGGACCCGCCGTCGCCGCGGGCGGGGGAGAGGTCGCGGGTGAGCTCGGCCAGGTCGGACTGGAACAGTGCCCCGTACGCCTTGGTGGTGCGCTCGTCGAACTCCGCCAGGGTCAACCGCCCCTCCGAGTAGGACTGCTGGAGAAATCTCGCCGTCGCCTCCCGCTCGTGGTCCGAGGCGCGGATCGACGGGAGTTCGGGGCCGTGATCGTCGCGCGCGTCGTCCATGCTTCGAGAGTAAGCCCTGACACACCTGGGCGGGAACCGAGTGGGAGGAACCCGCGATGCGGACCACGGCAGGCACACTGGAGCACATGATCGAGGTACGCAATCTCACCAAACGCTTCGGCGCCGCTACGGCGGTCGAGGACCTCAGCTTCGTGGTGCGGCCTGGCGTCGTCACCGGATTCCTCGGCCCGAACGGTGCCGGGAAGTCCACCACGATGAGGATGATCGTCGGTCTGGACACCCCCACGTCGGGTGAGGCGCTGATCAACGGCCAGCCGTACCGGAGGCTCGCGGATCCCATCCGCACCGTCGGGTGCCTGCTCGACGCGTCGTGGACCCACGCCAACCGGTCCGCGCGATCGCACCTGAGGATGATCGCCGCCGCGGGCGGACTGCCCGACAGCCGCGTCGACGAGGTGCTGTCACTGGTCGGCCTGACCGAGGTGGCCGGCCGCAAGGTGGGTGGCTACTCCCTGGGCATGCGGCAACGGCTCGGTCTGGCCACCGCCATGCTCGGCGATCCCGAGGTGTTGCTGTTCGACGAACCGGTCAACGGACTCGACCCCGAGGGAATCCTCTGGATCCGCCGTTTCATGCACGCCCGGGCCGCCGAGGGCCGGACGGTGCTCGTCTCTAGCCATCTGTTGTCGGAGATGGCTCAGACGGCCCAGGATCTCGTCGTCATCGGCCGGGGGGTCCTCCGCGCCCAGACGTCCGTCGAGGAGTTCCTCTCCGCCGCGCGGTCATCGGTCCTGCTCCGGACGCCGCACGTCGAGGAGTTCACGGCCGCGGCCCGGGAGGAGGGGATCAACGCCACCTTCGACCCCGCGGAGGGGGTGTTCCTCATCGAGGGGCTGCCGGCACCCCGGGTCGGTGACCTCGCCGCGAGCCTGGGTATCACCGTCCACGAACTGCACGAGAAGCGGGCGTCGCTCGAGGAGGCCTTCATGGCGCTCACCGACCAGGACGTCGAGTACCACGGTCAGGAGACCACCCGATGAACCTGTTGAAGTCCGAGTGGATCAAGGCCACCACCACCAAGAGCGCCTACTGGCTCTACGGGCTGGGAGTCGTGCTCGCCGTCGGCCTCGCCGCGATCATCGGCCAGTTCGAGCAGACCTCGTCCGGGGAGCCGGTGGCCGGGGCGCCCGGCGGCGGAAGCGACCCGCTGTTCGCGATACTGGGGGTCAGCGCGTTCACGGTGATCCTGGCGTGGATCGCCGCGATCGTCGCCGTGACCGGCGAGTACCGGTTCCACACGAACAAGGCCACGTTCCTGGCCACGCCGTCGCGGTGGCCTGCCATAGTGGCCAAGACGGTGCTGTTCACGGTGCTGTCCATGGTCGTGACCGCGGTCGCTGTGGTGATCGCGATGCTGGTGGCGGGCGCACTGTCCGGACTGGACTCGTGGACCCCGTTCTCCGGCGACGGCCTGAGATACCTCGTGCGGTTCCCCGTCTACGCCGCACTGGGCACCCTCGCCGTGATGGGCCTGGCGCACATCATGCGCAACGCCGCCGGCACCATCTCGTTGTTCCTGGTGTGGACGCTGGCCCTCGAGGGCATGGTCTCGCTGATCCCCCGGGTGGGGCAGGACATCGCCGCCTGGATGCCGTTCGCCAACGGCGACTACTGGACCCAGGGCGAGTCCGTCCGCGGGTTCATCACGTGGGGCGAATGGCCGGCCTTCGCCTGGTACGCCGGGGTCTGCGTGGCGTTGTGGGCGCTGGGCCTCGTCATCACCCTGCGCCGCGACGCCTGAGGGGACGTGCCGCGTGAGACGTGTGACGCCGCCGCGTCACACGTCTCACGGGCGGGTCGGCCCGTCAGCCTCCACTGATCGGTAGATACACCCGGGAGCCGTGTTCGGCGAACTCCGCCGACTTCTCGGCCATCCCCGCCTCGATCGCCTCGACCGAGTCCAGTCCGTGCTCGGCGGCGTAGTCCCGGATGTCCTGCGATATCCGCATGGAGCAGAATCTGGGACCGCACATCGAGCAGAAGTGGGCCGTCTTGGCCGGTTCGGCGGGCAGCGTCGCATCGTGGTAGGCCAGCGCGGTGTCGGGGTCGAGGGCCAGGGCGAACTGGTCCCGCCAGCGGAACTCGAACCGCGCGGTGCTCAGCGCGTCGTCCCTCGCCTGCGCGCCCGGATGGCCCTTGGCCAGGTCCGCCGCGTGCGCGGCGATCTTGTAGGTGATCACGCCGGTCTTGACGTCGTCGCGATCGGGCAGGCCCAGGTGCTCCTTGGGGGTGACGTAGCAGAGCATCGCCGTGCCCGCCTCGGCGATCCGCGCGGCCCCGATGGCGGAGGTGATGTGGTCGTAGCCCGGAGCGATGTCCGTGGCCAGCGGCCCCAGTGTGTAGAAGGGCGCCTCCTCGCACCACTCCTCCTCCAGGCGCACGTTCTCCACGATCATGTGCATCGGCACGTGTCCCGGGCCCTCGATCATCACCTGGACGCCGTGGCGCTTGGCGATCCGGGTGAGTTCACCCAGCGTTCGGAGCTCGGCGAACTGCGCCTCGTCGTTGGCGTCGGCGATCGACCCGGGCCTCAGGCCGTCCCCGAGGGAGAACGTCACGTCGTACGTCGCGAGGATCTCGCACAGCTCACTGAAGTGGGTGTAGAGGAAGGACTCGCGGTGGTGTGCCAGGCACCACGCGGCCATGATCGATCCCCCGCGCGACACGATCCCGGTGACGCGCGTGGCGGCGAGCGGGACGTACCGCAGGAGCACCCCGGCGTGGACGGTCATGTAGTCCACTCCCTGTTCGCACTGCTCGATGACGGTGTCCCGATAGAGCTCCCAGGTCAGCGCCGTCGGGTCGCCGCCCACTTTCTCCAGTGCCTGGTAGATCGGCACGGTGCCCACGGGGACGGGCGAGTTGCGCAGGATCCACTCGCGGGTCTCGTGGATGTCCCGCCCGGTGGACAGGTCCATGATGGTGTCCGCGCCCCACCGGGATGCCCACACCATCTTCTCGACCTCCTCCGCGATCGAACTGGTGACCGCGGAGTTGCCGATGTTGGCGTTGATCTTGGTGACAAAGCGCTTGCCGATGATCATCGGTTCGCTCTCCGGGTGGCGGTGATTGGCCGGGATGACGGCGCGGCCGGCGGCCACCTCGGATCGCACGAGCTCCACGTCGATTCCCTCGCGCGCGGCGATGAAGCGCATCTCCGGGGTGATGTGACCCGCGCGGGCCCAGGCCAGCTGGGTTCGTACCGGCGTGGAGTCCTCCGACGAGGCGGGCACGGCCTCCGGGTGCGTCCACTCGTCGCGGGTGGGTGGTAGGCCGGAGCCGAGGTCGTGGCACTCGCCGGCGTCGGCGTACCCGGTGTACGGGCCGGAGGTGTCGTAGACGTCGAACGACGTGCCGTTGGTCAGGGCGATCCGGCGGACGGGCACGCGCAGCGTGCCGCCCTCCGCCGGGATCTCGAGGTACGACTTGCTGCTGGAGTGGATCGGGCCGCAGGTCACGGACTCGATCGAGGTGGACTCTGCGCTGGGGGTGGACGTGTGTGTGCCCATGATGCTCACTGCTCCCTACGCCGGCATGACCCGGACAGGTTCTACGGTCGACGGCCCGGCCGGCCGTCCTCTCAGCCCGCGCTCCGAAGCGGACTCCCGTGGGGACGAGTATGAAATTGTGCCGGGCGAGCGTACCCCGGCGAGTAGCATCGGGTGTGGAACACACCCTGCCGAAGGAGTCCCATGTCCCGAGTGGAGTCACTGGTGCTGGTCCACAACACCGATAGAGACCGGTTCGAACTGTGGGACGGCGAGACCTTCATGGGTCTGGTGGGGTACGAGAAGGACGGCGACGTCTACATCCTTCTCCACACCGTTATCGAGGAGCATTTCGGACAGCAGGGCATCGCTCGACTGCTGGTCAGTCTGGTCCTCACCCGGATGCGTCTGGACGGGCACAAGATCCGCCCGGTGTGCAGCTACGTCCGCCGGTTCCTCGTCCGATTCCCCGAGTACCAGCTCCTCGTGGCCCCCCGCTGACCCGGGAAGGGTGTTTCAGGGAGCCCACGTTCGGGGATACGATTCGGGCATGACGAATCCGAGCTACCCCGGTTCCTCCTCCGACTCCCCGTACGGGGCCGGCCAGACCCCCGGGCAGGAGTCCGGTTACTGGCAGGACCAGAGCTATGGCCAGGGCCCGACATACGGGCAGGGCGCGTCGTCGTATGGCCAGCACCCGGGTTACGGGGCCCAGACCCCCGGGGGGTTCACCGGGTCCCCCGGAGCCGCACGGCCGGGCCCCCCGTCGAACATCGGTTGGGCGGTGGCCTCGATCCTGTTCTTCTGGCCGCTCGCATTCGTCGCGATGACCCGGGCCTCGGACGTCTACCCGCTGTGGGCGGCCGGTCACCATGCGGAGGCCGAAGCGGCGAGCGCGTCAGCCAAGAAGCTCGGCCTCATCTCGCTCGGCCTCTTCGCCCTGCTTATCGTGCTCTACTTCGCCTTCATCTTTGCCATGATCGGGCTGAGCGCCAGCGGGTTCTGACCTGCGGGCGGGCCGTTCCCGCCACGGCGGGTGCTCTCGCTCAGGCGAGGCCCAGACGCGGCGCCTCGATGGCCGGGCAGGCGTCCATCACCACGTCCAGCCCCGCATCGGCAGCGCGCTGGGCCGCGGCCTCGTCTATCACACCCAGCTGGAGCCAGACCGCCTTCGCGCCCCGGGCGATCGCCTGGTCCACGACGTCGCCCGCGAGCGCCGAGTTGACAAAGACGTCGACCACATCGATCTCCCCGGGTACCGACGCGAGATCCGGGTATCCCTGCTGACCGTGGACCGTCTCAGCCCTGGGATGAACCGGCACTATCTCGTGACCCAGGTTGCGGACATAGGCGGCGATCCTGTGCGCGGTCCGTCCGGTGTTCGCCGACAGGCCCACGACCGCCCAGCGCCCGCGGTCCGAGAGCAGACGTCTGACAACGGCCGGATCATTGGTGTGACTCATACCCGGTGCAATGCGCGCCGGTGCCCGGACATTCCCGACGGGTCGTGTGCGCGGGTGCGTCCTTCGCGGGCTCAGTCAGTCCCCGACGGCGTCCCTGGCGCGGCGGACGATCTTCGGGTCAGGGTCGAACACCACCTGGGGGTCCTTCTCCGGATAGTCGAACTGGTGGAGGAAGTGGCGCATGGCGTTGATGCGCGCCCGCTTCTTGTCGTTGGACTTGATGGTGATCCAGGGGGCCCAGTCGGTGTCGGTGCGCCGGAACATCTCCTCCTTGGCGGCGGTGTACAGGTCCCACTTGTCGAGTGATTCCAGGTCCATCGGGGAGAGCTTCCACCGACGGACCGGGTCGAGCTGCCGGATCGCGAACCGGGTCTTCTGCTCCTCCTTGGTGACGGAGAACCAGAACTTCGTCAGGCCGATGCCCGAGTCCACCAACATCTTCTCGAACATGGGCGCCTGCTCCATGAACGTGGAGTACTGGGCGTCCGTGCAGAACCCCATCACCCGCTCGACACCGGCCCGGTTGTACCAGGAGCGATCGAACATGACCAGCTCGCCGCGGGTGGGCAGGTGGCTGATGTAGCGCTGGAAGTACCACTGGTACAGCTCGGTCTCGGTGGGTTTGATCAGCGCGACCACCCGGGCCTGCCGGACGTTGATGTACTCGGTGAACCGCTTGATGGTCCCGCCCTTGCCGGCGGCGTCCCGGCCCTCGAACACGATCACGTGCCGGTGGCCCGACTCGGCCTGCCAGTTCTGGAACTTGAGCAGCTCGATCTGCAGGAGGTACTTCTCCACCTCGTACTGGTTGCGGTCCATCCGATGGTCGTACGGGTAGTTCTCCCGCCAGGTGTCCACGGCCCTGCCGTCGATGTCGATGAGGTCGGGGTCCTCACCGTGGTCGTCGCGCACGGTGAAGCCCTCGGCGCGCAGGCGGTCGATGTAGTGACGGAGTTGGAACGTGGACATCGGTGCGGGCTCCTCGTGGTGGGCCGGGTCGCGGTGCTAGTCGAGGTCTACGACGACCGGGGCGTGGTCGGAGGCGCCCTTGCCCTTGCGTTCCTCGCGGTCGATGAACGCGCCGGTCACCCGCGATGCGAGTTCCGGCGAGTGCAGCTGGAAGTCGATGCGCATGCCCTGCTTCTTGGGGAAGCGTAACTGGGTGTAGTCCCAGTAGGTGTAGACGCCGGGGCCCGGGGTGAACTCGCGGGTGACCTCGCGAAAGCCCGCCCCGTCGAAGGCCGCGAAGGCCTGGCGTTCGGGCTCGGAGACGTGGGTCTTGCCGGTGAAGACCTCCATGTCCCACACGTCCTCGTCGTGCGGTGCCACGTTCCAGTCGCCCACCAACGCCACCTGCGCGGCCGGGTCGGCAGCGAGTTCGGCGGAGGCGTGGTCGCGGAGCCGGGCCAGCCACTCGAGCTTGTAGGTGTAGTGAGGGTCCGCCAGTTCACGGCCGTTGGGGACGTAGAGACTGTAGACGCGGACGCCGTCGCACACCGCGGAGATGGCGCGCGCCTCCGGATCCTGGGTGACCTCGGGGTCCTTGTGGAAACCGGGCATGTCGTCGAAGCCCAACCGGACGTCGTCGAGCCCCACCCGCGAGGCCACGGCCACGCCGTTCCACTGGCTCAAGCCGTGGTGGGCGACCTGGTATCCCAGCTCCTCGAACGCCTCGTGCGGGAACTGGTCGTCCTTGCACTTGGTCTCCTGCATGGCCAGCACGTCGACGTCCGAGCGTTCCAGCCAGGCCGTGACGCGGTCCCGTCGAGCTCTGATCGAGTTGACATTCCAGGTGGCCAGGCGCATGGCGAGCAGTCTATTACCCGGCGTCGGATCGCGTGGACCGCGGAGTGGAACCCTCGACGACGACGAGGTGACGCATCGAATGGTGCGGGGCCAGTCCGAGCTTGGCCCACAGCCCGCGGCCGGCCGCGTTGTCGGCGAAGACGTGGAGGTGGCACTCCTCGGCGCCCAGCGACCGGCCCCACCCGACGAGCGCGCCGGTGACGACCTCGGCCAGCCCGCGTCGGC
>NZ_JAALDV010000123.1:0-4460 GCF_014145045.1 Dietzia sp. DQ12-76 | reverse complement strand
GATCTCCGCCTGCTCCGCGCGCCGTTCGCGCAGCACCTGGATGCCGCGGCTGGCGCCGAACAGCGCCAGACCCGCGGGCCCGCGGGTGGCGGCCACCGCCGCTTCACCCAGGAAGCGGGGATCCTTGAGGTCGAATGCCTTCCGGGCGGCGGTGCCGGCCTTCTTCAGGTCCTTCTCGGCGGACTTGATGGCCTTGCGTTCAGCGGCTCGATCACTTCGTGTGCTCATGGGTAGATGGTGGCACAGGGCCCGGACCCCGACCACCACCTCACCGACATCCACCGGTACCGCGTGGCAGGATGGTCGCCGTGAGCATCGCAACGCAGAAGGCAACCATCCACACCACCAAGGGCGACATCGTCGTCGAGCTGTTCGGCAACCACGCCCCGGAGACGGTCGCGAACTTCGTCGGCCTGGCCGACGGTTCGAAGGACTACTCGCAGGCCAACGCCAAGGGCGAGAAGAGCGGCCCGTTCTATGACGGTTCGATCTTCCACCGCGTCATCTCGGGGTTCATGATCCAGGGCGGCGACCCCACGGGCACCGGTCGTGGCGGTCCGGGTTACCAGTTCAAGGACGAGTTCCACCCGGAGCTCCAGTTCAGTGAGCCCTACCTGCTGGCCATGGCAAACGCGGGCCCGGGGACCAACGGTTCGCAGTTCTTCGTCACCGTGGGCCCCACGCCGCACCTGAACAACCGGCACACCATCTTCGGGAAGGTCGCCGACGCCGACTCGCAGAAGGTCATCGACGCCATCGCCACCACCAAGACCGGGGCCATGGACCGTCCGGTCGAGGACATCGTGATCGAGTCCATCGAGATCTCCTGACAGTTGACCCCCGGGGTCGTGGCGACACGACCCGGCCAGCGGCGCGGGCACCGGTACCCCGGTCCCGCGCCGTCTGTGTCTCCATGACGATGCAGGAACGGTGACACCCCACCACGCCATGACCACTCAGACCCACAGCGGTGGCGCCGTCTCCCGCTTCTTCCGCCTCCAGCCGGTGACCGCGTGGCTCATCACCGCCAACCTCGCGGTCTACGCCGCGACGGTCGCCCAGTCGTGGAGTCTGCTCGCCAACCATTCCGCCGTGTTGTTCCAGGCCACGGCGCTGTATCCGCCGCTGGTCGCGGCCCATGACGAGTGGTGGCGTCTGATGACGTCGGCGTTCCAGCACTTCGGCCCCATGCATCTGCTGCTCAACATGTACATGCTGTGGATCCTCGGTCTGGGTGTCGAGCGCAGCATCGGCCATGCGCGATTCCTCGCGCTCTACCTGGTCTCGGCCCTCGGCGGGTCCGCCGCCGTGATGTTCTACGGCCAGAACGCGCTCACGGCCGGGGCGTCCGGCGCGATCTTCGGGCTCATGGGCGCCTACGCGATCGTCGCGATGTCGATGCGCGTGGACGTCAAGGGGATCGGGATACTGCTGGTACTGAACATCGGCGTGAGCTTCCTGGTCCCGGGCGTCTCGCTGGCCGCGCATCTGGGCGGCCTGCTCGTGGGTGCGCTCGGCGCGCTGGTCCTGGTGTCGTTGCCCCGTCGGCTACCGCGAGGGGTGGGCCGCGGCGGACGCCAGGCCGTGTCGTGGCTCGGCTACCTGGTTCTGGTGGCGCTCGTCGCCACGGCCGCCTGGTACGCGGCCGACACCATGTCGCCGGGGCTGTTCCTCAGAGCGTAGAGCCCCCGAACCCCAGCTGCACCAACCGGTCGGTCACCTCACGCGGGTCCGCCCCCAGGTCGCCTCGCGTGAACACGTCGAGTACCTCCCGACCCCGGTCATCCACGTACTCCAGTCGCATGAGGTGCTGCCGCACGCCCCATCTCGCGACCCCGAGTGCCCGCGCCTCGACGACCCGAGCGGGCGGGACGAACACCACGCCCCTGAGCCTGGTGATCGCGAGCTGACCGTCCACCACCTCGATCCGGGGACGCCGTATCAGCTGCATCACCCCCGCGGGGATCACGAACAGCGCCAGGAGTCCGGTGAGGATGAGCCCGAGCGGGTCCCCGTTCGCCGCACCCACCGCCATGGCGCCGACACCGAGGGCGATCTGCGCGCTCGGCCACAGCACCCCCGGACCCCACGAATCCGCATCCCACGAATCCGCATCCCGCGGATCCGCACTGTGCCCGCCGGGAGACGCCGCTGGCTCACTCATCCCCCCATCCTCTCTCATCCACAGGCGGAATCCACAGTGTGGATGAATCACACGGGTGGAGTTCGATCCGCGTTCGAGAGCCCGGCACCCCGACCTGCGGAGTCGTCCGCGTCGTCGTCGTCACGGGTTTGTCCCCAGTGTGGAGGGAGTTGTCCACAGCCTGTGCGGGCGGGTCCGACCAGCGGTAACAGCGGTTACTTCGCCGAATACACCACCTTGACCTGCGCGGATGTCAACTCGCTAAGAAAATGCAGGTCACCCCCCGCGGAGTGCGGGGGGTGACCTGTGTATAAGACTGTGGATTACCCGGAACCGGGTTCAGTGAGAACGGGTGTCAGCGCCAGTTCATCGTCATGAGGAGCCCGACGACAGCCAGACCGAACCCGATGGCGAAGTTCTGCCACGTCTCGAGGGACTGCATGAACGGGATCCGCTCACCGGCGATGTAGTAGGTCACCAACCACGCGAGCCCCAGGATCATGAGACCGAACATCACGATGATGTACCACTGCGACGTGGGCGTCCCCTTGACCTTGACGGGGGTGCGGCTGACGGCCGCGTCTGTGTACTCGGTCTTCGACCGGACCTTTGACTTGGGCATGACGTCCTCGCGCTGGTGGGGCTGCACTGGTGGGGCTGATCCAGGGCAGTCTACCAAGCCCCACCCCGGACGTTCATCCCACCGACGGCAGTACGCTGCATCTATGCGCATCCTCGTCGTCGACAACTACGACAGCTTCGTCTACAACCTGGTCCAGTACCTGGGCCAGCTGGGAGCGACGTGTGAGGTGTGGAGGAACGACGACGAGAGGCTCGCCGGACCCGACGGTGGCTACGACCCGGCGTCGCTGGCAGGGGTGGTCGCGGAGTTCGACGGCGTCCTGCTCAGCCCCGGCCCGGGTACGCCGGACCGGGCGGGGGCCACGATCCCGCTCATCGGGGTCTGCGGACGCGCCGGCGTCCCGGTGCTGGGCGTGTGCCTGGGACACCAGGCGATCGGGGAGGCGTTCGGGGCCACGGTCGACCGGGCCGCCGAACTCATGCACGGCAAGACGAGCCGGGTCACCCACGACGACTCCGGCGTGCTCGCCGGGATCCCCAGCCCCTTCACGGCGACCCGCTACCACTCGCTGACGGTGCTGCCGGAGACCATCCCGGAGGACCTCGTGCCCACCGCGTGGACCGGGTCCGGTCTGGTCATGGCGATGCGGCACCGCGAGATGCCGGTGCACGGGGTGCAGTTCCATCCCGAGTCGGTGATGAGCGACGGAGGCCACCGCATGCTCGCCAACTGGTTGGGGATGTGTGGCGAGCAGCCGGAGGAGGCCCTGGTGGCGGGTCTGGAGCACGAGCTCGACCGGGCCCGGGGCGCCGCGCTCGCCTGAGCCGCAGCACCCCGCGAGGCCCTCAGCCGGGGCCGGGTACCAGCCCGAAGCGGATCACACGCACCACGACCTGGTCGTTCACCCCGGCCTCGCCGACAGGCGGCTGTTGCGAATAGATCTGCCCCACCCGGGTGAGATCCGGGTCGTTCTGCGGAAGCTCGACCAGCTGACCGCGGCCTCCCCGCCACCCGGCGCGCTCGAGCGCGGCCAGCGCATCGGGCACGGTGCCGCCCACGAGGTTGGGCATGAGGAACCGGTTACCCGCCGAGACCTGCAGCGTGATCGTGGCTCCCTTGAGCTGCGTCTGCCCCGCCGGGGTGGACTGGTCCACCACCTCGCCCTCCGGCGCGGTGCCGTCGACCCTGCGGGTGTCCACCCGGAATCCGATGCCCTCGAGGGTGGCCCGGGCCGAGTCGATGGACTGCCCCACCACCCCCGGCACCTGCAGCTCCTCGGGGCCGGACCCCACCGTCAACCTGACGGGGCGGTCTGAGGGCACCTGGGCGCCCGGGGGCGGATCGGTGTCCACGACCTTGTCCTGGTCCTCGGCGGTGGAGGGGCGGGCCTCGTTCTCCGGGAGCACCTCGAACCCTGCCTCCTCGAGGGCCATCCGCGCGTCAACCGGTGACATCCCCATCACGTTGGGGACCATGAGGATCGGCCTGCCGGTGGACACCAGGAGAATGATCTCCGAGCCGACGGGGAGGCGCTTGCCGGCGATCGGATCAGAGGCGACCACCAGGCCCGCGGGGACCCTCTCGTCCGGCTGCGGGTTCTGTACCGGCTCCAGGCCGAGGGCGGTCAGTTCATCGACCACCTCCTGCACGGGCCGCTGCGCGACCTCCGGGACGGTCACCTCCTGGACCTGGACGACCCCGCCGTTCCGGTCGGACGCCGCCCAGATCGAGAGA
>NZ_JAALDV010000122.1:0-3202 GCF_014145045.1 Dietzia sp. DQ12-76 | reverse complement strand
TTTCGAGCAGGGCACCCTCCGGCCGGGTCAGCTGGCCCTGATCGTCACCGGCCCCGGCGAGGCCGAATCGACCGCCGTCCGGCTGGCCGCCCTCGCACGGACCCTCGACGCCGAGGGCGCGGGGACGGTCGTGTCGGCCGAACTCACGGGCACGCAGGGGTACGACGCGGTGACCGTACTGCGGTCCTCCGGGGAGGACGGGGTCTCGACCGTCGACTCCGCGGGTTCCGACTCGGGCCGCCTGGCGACGGGACTCGCGCTCGCGGAGCAGCTCGCACGAGGCCAGGGTCACTACGGTCTGCGTCCGGACGCGACCGCGGCGGTGCCGTCGCTCCCCACCGCGCCTGCGCGGTGATAGCCTGAAGCCCCGTGGGGTGCACCGGAGCCACACCAGCATTCATCCATTCCGGCGTCTGGACACGGGAGTCCCCTTGGCACTGAACCGAGCCGCGTCGCGGTCCGCGACCAAGCACATCTTCGTCACCGGTGGCGTGGCGTCGTCGCTGGGTAAGGGGCTGACCGCCTCCAGCCTGGGGCAGCTCCTCACCGCGCGCGGACTGCGCGTGACCATGCAGAAGCTCGACCCGTACATCAACGTGGACCCGGGCACCATGAACCCGTTCCAGCACGGTGAGGTGTTCGTCACCGAGGACGGCGCGGAGGCGGACCTCGACCTGGGGCACTACGAGCGCTTCCTCGATCGCGACCTGAGCGCCAACGCCAACGTGACGACCGGACAGGTCTACTCCGCGGTGATCGCCAAGGAGCGTCGCGGCGAGTACCTGGGGGACACCGTCCAGGTGATCCCGCACATCACCGACGCGATCAAGGAGCGCATCATCGCGATGGGCGCGCCCGACGAGCAGGGGCGCCGCCCGGACGTCGTGATCACCGAGGTCGGCGGCACCGTCGGCGACATCGAGTCGCAGCCCTTCCTGGAGGCCTGTCGGCAGGTCCGCCACGAGGTCGGGCGCGAGAACATCTTCTTCCTCCACGTGTCGTTGGTTCCGTATCTCGCGCCGTCGGGCGAGCTCAAGACCAAGCCCACCCAGCACTCCGTGGCGGCGCTCCGGTCCATCGGCATCGTCCCGGACGGTCTGGTCCTGCGCTGCGACCGTGAGGTGCCGGACGGGTTGAAGTCCAAGATCGCGCTCATGTGCGACGTCGACCTCGAGGGCGTCGTCTCGACCCCTGACGCGCCCAGCATCTACGACATCCCCAAGGTCCTCTTCGGTGAGCACCTCGACACCCACGTCATCCGCAAGCTCAATCTGCCCTTCCGGGACGTCGACTGGACGGTGTGGGGCGAGCTGCTCAGGCGTGTGCACGAGCCCCGCGAGGAGGTCGAGATCGCCCTGGTCGGCAAGTACATCGACCTGCCCGACGCCTACCTCTCGGTGACCGAGGCCCTGCGCGCGGGTGGCTTCGCCCACCGGGCGCGGGTCAACATCCGGTGGGTGGAATCCGACGCCTGCGTGACCGAGGCCGGCGCGCGGGAGGCACTCCGGGGAGTCGACGGCATGCTGATCCCCGGCGGCTTCGGCATCAGAGGGATCGAAGGCAAGCTCGGCGCGATCTCGTGGTCCCGCAGGAACGGGATCCCGTTGCTGGGTCTGTGCCTGGGACTGCAGTGTTCGGTGATCGAGGCGGCCCGGTCGGTGGGACTCGAGGGCGCGTCCTCGACGGAGTTCGAGCCCGACACCGAGCACCCGGTGATCTCCACGATGGCGGACCAGGTCGACGCCGTGGCGGGCAACGCCGATCTGGGGGGCACCATGCGACTGGGCGCGTACCCGGCGGTCCTGAGCAGGGGGTCGCTGGTCGCCGAGGCGTACGGCGCCACCGAGATCTCCGAACGGCACCGGCACCGGTTCGAGGTCAACAACGCCTACCGGGACAGGATCGCCGAGTCCGGGCTCCGCTTCTCCGGCACGTCTCCCGACGGCCACCTGGTCGAGTTCGTCGAGTACCCGCGGGAGCAGCACCCGTTCTTCGTCGCCACGCAGGCGCATCCGGAGTACAAGTCGCGGCCCACCCGCCCGCACCCGTTGTTCGTCGCCTTTATCAAGGCGGCGCTGGACTACGAGAACGAGATGCGGCTGCCGGTCGAACCGTGGCGGGCCGACCAGTCGGGGGAGCCCGCTCCGGCGACCGTCGCCGCGCCGGACGCCGGGACGTCCAGTGTCCGCGTCGATGACGTCGACGCCGAGCTGACCTCCGACGCCCGCGCGGACGGGAGCTGATCACCGGTGGCCGACTCCGGCGCCCCCGGGTCGCACGACTACCGGACCGTCGCCAGCCGGGAGATCTTCGACGGCCGGATAGTCCGGTTGCGCGTGGACACCCTCACGATGCCGGGCGGGGGGACCGCCGAGCGTGAGATCTGCGGGCACGATGACGCCGTCGCGGTGATCGCGCTCGATGACGCCGATCGGATCACGCTGGTCCGTCAGTACCGCCACGCGGTGGGGGAGCGACTCTGGGAGCTGCCGGCGGGGTTGTGCGACGTCGAGGGGGAGCAGCCCGTGGAGACCGCACGCCGTGAGCTGGTCGAAGAGGCCGGGGTGGAGGCGCGGTCCTGGGAGCCGGTCATCTCGATCGTCCCGTCACCGGGCTTCTGCACCGAACGCGTCCACGTGTTCCTCGCCACGGAGCTCAGTGAGGTGGACCGTCCGGAGGCCCATCACGAGGAGGCGGATATGGAGGTCACGCGTATCCCGTTCCCCGACGCCGTGGACGCCGTGTTGGACGGGCGCATCGTCAACGGCATCGCCGTGGCCGGGATCCTCGCCGCACGGGCGATGCTCGCCGGGCGCTGACCGGGCGCCAGCGATGATGCCGGCCGCTGCCCTGATGACGCCGTCCGTACCGCGATGACACGTCACGACGGCGCTGCGGTCCAGATCCGCGGATACCTCGACCACCTCGCCGTCGAACAGGGGGCCTCCGCCCACACCCTCGCCGCCTACCGGCGTGACCTGGAGAAGTACCGGCTCTACCTGTCGGAGGCGGGGGTCGAGGATCTCGGGGCCGTGACCGAATCGCATGTCGAGGAGTTCCGGGTGCGGCTCGCCACCGCCGACCCGGACGTCGGCAGGAGAGCGCTCGCGCCCAGTTCGGTCGCCCGTGCGCTCGCCGCGGTCCGGGGACTGCACCGGTTCGCCACCAGGGACGGCGTGACCCGTGTCGACGCCGCGGCTGC
>NZ_JAALDV010000121.1:0-3971 GCF_014145045.1 Dietzia sp. DQ12-76 | reverse complement strand
CTCGACGCCGCGCGGTGATCGGCGGGCCGGCGTCAGGACAGCGTGCGGGGTGCCTGGAACTCGGCCTCGAACCGCTCGAAGGAGAACGTGCCGAGCGCCCGAGCCCGATCGAGCCCCAGCTCGCGGATCGCCCCGGCGATCCGGCCGATGTGTCGATCCCCGTCCTCCGCCCCGGCGGCGATCGACACGCGCGCACCCCCCAGGGGACGGAACCGGCCGCCTGCGACTTTCGCACCCGCGCTGACCAGGACAGGCCTGCCGTCGAGGACCTGGATGCAGTTCATCCCGAGGGAGTGGCGACCGGGCACCGGCACTCCCAGGCGGGTGTCGAACATGAGGTCGATCCCCCCTGTCCCGGAGGACCCGACGGCCCCCAGGCGGGCGTCGTCGAGCGCTCCGCCGGCCGTGCCGACCATGTCGCCCTTCCACTTGGGAAAACCCCAGAGCTCGTTGCCGGCCGCGAGGGTGAAATCCTGGTCGACAGGAAGCTCGTGGATGTGCTGACGCACCCCGACCCCCGGGACCTTGACCTGGAACGCCAACCCCACCTCGTGGTACCCACCCAGGACGTTGCCCGGGACATCGTGATAGCGGACGTGGATCACCGTGACCGGAGTCCGACCACCCGGTAGCGAGACCGGCTCGGCCCTCGCGGAGTCCAGGACGGCGGACTGGGGCCCGGAGGCGATCAGACGCCTGGCGACGGCGGCCCGCGACAGGAAGGCGGCACCCGATATCGAGGCGGAGACGACGGGGACCGGGAACGTGATCTGGCGACCCGCGACGACACGGGTGGTGGGAGAACTCATACTCCGACGTTAGCGGGTGCGGTAACAGGTTTCACTGCATTCGATCGCTAACACCACGCCGGGCAGGGCGGATAGACCACGTAGAGACGGGCACGCGGCCCGTCCCACGCGGAACACACCGCGTCACTCTCCCAGGAGGCACACCATGTTGAAGGCACTCGCCGACTTCTTCGCCCAGTTCGACTTCACGGTCGGGTCGTCCGCCGCGATCAACGGATTCATCTCCGGTTCCACCGCGGCCCTCGAGCAGTCGTTCGGCTTCGAGAGCTCGCTCGGCCGGCTCGCCGTGAGCAGTATCGGACAGATCGGTCAGGTCGAGAACGGAGTCTGACCCGGTCAGACCGGCACCCCAGAACCCCCGGCCACCCTCAGAGGTGACCGGGGCGACCGGTGTCTCAGGTGGGGTCCGACAGGTCCTCTGAGGGTACGGCCGCCAGGTGACCGCTGGACCTGCCCTTGTAGCGGGGCCGCAGCAGGTTCGACGGCGAGAGGATGTCGTCGACCTCCTCCGCCGAGAGCAGACCCATCTCAAGCACGACTTCGCGGACGCCGCGACCGGATCGCGCACACTCCCGTCCCACCAGGTCACCGTTGTGGTGCCCGATGACCGGGTTGAGATAGGTGACGATCCCGATCGAGTCCATGACGTTGCGGCGCGCCACCTCCACGTTGGCGGTGATGCCGCGGACACACTTCTCCGTGAGCGTCTCCATCGCGGACGTGAGCAACGAGATCGACTCGAACATCGCCTGCGCGATCACCGGCTCCATCACGTTGAGCTGCAGCTGGCCCGCTTCGGCCGCCATCGTCACCGTCACATCGTTGCCGATCACCTTGAAGCAGACCTGGTTGACCACCTCCGGGATCACCGGGTTCACCTTGGCCGGCATGATCGAGGACCCCGCCTGGAGCTCCGGGAGGTTGATCTCGTTGAGACCCGCCCGCGGACCGGAAGACAGCAGGCGCAGGTCGTTGCAGATCTTGGACACCTTCGACGCGGTCCGCTTGAGGGCCGCGTGGACGTTGACGTAATCGCCGGTGTCACTGGTCGCCTCGATGAGGTTCATGGCACCGGTCACCGGCAGACCGGTCACGAGCCGCAGGTGCTCGATGACCGCTCGCCGGTAGTCGGGCGGCGTGTTGACCCCGGTGCCGATGGCCGTGGCGCCCAGGTTCACGTCGAGCAGCATCCGGGCCGCGGCGCCGAGGACGTGGAGCTCCTCGTCGAGCGTCACCGCGAACCCGCCGAACTCCTGACCCAGGGACATGGGGACCGCGTCCTGCAACTGCGTGCGACCCATCTTGAGGACCTCGCGGAACTCCTCCGACTTGTCGTAGAAGGCCTCGCGCAACGCGACGATGGCCGGCTCGAGCCGCTCGAGGGAGTGCCACAGGGCGATCCGGAACCCGGTCGGGTACGCGTCGTTGGTGGACTGCGAACGGTTGACGTCGTCGTTCGGGCTGATCACGTCGTAGGCGCCCCTGGGATGACCGATCCGCTCCAACGCGAGATTGGCCACCACCTCGTTGGTGTTCATGTTCACCGACGTCCCGGCCCCACCCTGGTACACGCACGAGGGGAACTGGTCCATGCAGCGGCCGTCGACGAGGATCTCGTCGCAGGCACCGACGATGGCCTCGGCGACGTCCGGGTCCAGGACACCCATCTCCACGTTGGCCAGCGCCGCGGCCTTCTTGACCATGACCATCCCGCGGATGAAGTCCGGGATGTCGCTGATGGTCGTGGAGTCGATCGGGAAGTTCTCGACCGCCCTCACGGTGTGGATCCCGTAATAGGCGTCAGCCGGAACCTCCTTCTCGCCGAGGAGGTCTCGTTCCACACGGGTCTGGGTCATTCGTCCTCCGCTGGTCGGGTCGCCACGATCCACAGTAGCCACGGCCCCCGGCCCGCGCGCGGTGTCGCGGTTCGCGGGGATCCCCCGTCGCCGCGCCACTGTGCCTAGGGTGTGGTCATGTCCCGCACGACGACCTCCCGTCGCACCCGGACCCTGACCGCGGCGAAGGACCTCCTGCGCCCCCTGGCCCCCTCCGACGGGCTCCTGGGCAGCATCGTCGACAGGGGTCAGGAACCCCTGCCGCGAGGCACCTGGGCGGTCTTCGGAGTGGCGTTCGCGGGCTTCGCCATGCCCGTCATCGGGTTCGTGGAACTGGCCGAGAGGATCAGGTCCGGCGCCAAACTTCCCTTCGACCGGCCCGTCATGCTGTGGCTGCGCCGACGGCACACACCGCGCACCACCCGGATCGTCAGGGCCGTCACCGAACTCGGCGGGGTCACCGCGGTCCCCGTCTTCGCCCTCACCGCCGCCGGTTACCTGGCGTACGTCCGCGGCAGTCGTCGCCCGGCCGCGCTGCTCACGGTGTCCCTGGTCGGGTCCACCATCATCAACTCGGTCCTCAAGCTCCTGTACCGGCGCGACCGCCCCACCTTCTTCACCCACATCGTGCAGGAGAAGAGTTACTCGTTCCCCAGCGGGCACGCGATGGCGAGCGCGGCCCTCGCCGGGTGCGCCTGCGTTCTCGCCTGGCCCACCGGATGGCGATACCCGGTGATCGCGGGATCCGCGGCGTACGTCCCCGCGGTCGGGGTGACGCGCATGTATCTCGGGGTCCATTTCCCGAGCGATGTCCTGGCCGGCTGGTGCGTCAGCCTGGCCTGGGTGGGCGAGGTGGCCACGATCATGTGGCTCGCCGACCGCCTCGACTACTCCCCGCGGCTGCTCTCGCGCGCGGAGGCGTGATGGAGCCCCACCCGACACTCCCCCTCCAGCGGGGTGACGGCACGCGGGCGCGGGGTGCTCGGAGGGCGACCCCGGCCGTGATCCTGACCGAGGCCTTCGCCCCCTGGGTGGTGCTCACGGTCGGGTCGCTCCACCTCGGGCACCGCGTGGGATCTCCTGGCTGGGGCCTCGCGACCGCGACGGGACTGGGCCTGGCGCCCCAGACGGCCATCGCGTGGAGGGTCCGACGACAGGCCCTGTCCGATCACCACGTCACCCGGCGGGAGGAGCGCCCGCTCGTGATCGCCGGCATCGCCGGGTCGGTGGCGACCCTGATGGTGGCCCAACGACGCCGCGAGGCGCCCGCCGAGTTGAGGCGCATGACCCGGGCCGCCCTCCTGGCTCTGGGCGTCGCGGGCGCCGC
>NZ_JAALDV010000120.1:0-5912 GCF_014145045.1 Dietzia sp. DQ12-76 | reverse complement strand
GGGCGCCCGCTCATCCCGCAGCACCACCCCGCTGGAGTGTTCGATCGGCGCGTCGAGATCCAAGGAGCCCTCCTCGTGCAGCGTGAGGGCGGTCAGGGCGGTGACGACCTTGGAGACCGAGGCGACCGGGAGGCGCGAGTCCGTGCCGAGGGGGCGCTCCCCCTCGGCGTCGGCGTGGCCCCAGGCCCGGAGAAGCGGGGTCGTCGAACCATCCACGACGGACACGACCATGCCTGCGGTCGACCGCCCCACGACTTCCTGCGCGATGCGTTCGATCCGGTCGTGCAGGGCGCCGCCATCCGGTCGGGCCTGGGCGGTCACAGGCGCGAGAGCGGTCAGGGTGGCCACCAGGGAGACGACGAGAGCGCGGTGCACTCGCTCCACCTTTCCGATACGGGTGTGTTGGTTTCTGGAGACTACGGTATGCACATCGGATCGACGACGTGGGGGGAGGGCGCATGGGGCGCAGCGCGAAGGGGCGTCAGCGTCAACGCGACGTCGTGGCGGCGGCGTTGCGGTTGGTCGCTCGTGGGGGCATCCCGGCCGCCTCCGTCCGCGGTGTCGCCGCGGAGGCGGGAATGTCAGTCGGGGCGGTGCGGCACTTCTTTCCCACCCAGGAACAACTGCTGGAACAGGTCATGGCCGATGTCACCGCCGAGGCCGCCCATCGGCTCGTGCCCCTGATCCGCGCACTGGGCGACGCCACCACCGCCGCGGAAGGGCGGGACGCCGCGTGTGCGCTGCTCGAAGAACTGCTGCCGCTGGACGAGCGTCGCCGCGTGGAGTGGTTCCTCTGGTCGGCCGTCGCCCACTCCGCGACGCACCCGGCCGGACTGGACCGGTGGCGGGAAGCCGGGTGGGCGGGCGTCCGACATCAGTGTCGTCGGGTGGTCGGGCATCTCAACGACAGGGCGGTTCCGATCGTCGAGGCGGACACGATGGATGTGCACGACGTAGTCGACTCGACCGCGACGATTCCCGAACTGGAGGATCCTGCCCTCGAGGCGAGGGTGACGGCACTCCATGCGGCGCTTGACGGGCTTGCCGCGCAGCTGACGGCCACCCCGGCGCCTATCGACGGGGCGAGTGCCCGGCACGCCCTCCGAGAGCTGGTCGGAATCCTCTGACCGGACCGGGCGCCGGGCCCTCGGTCGCCGACGGGGGTCGGCTGGGCGGTGGTCGCGCTGATGTTCCTGTGGCCGACTTCGCCGACCTGCTGGACTTCCCCGGGTGGCCCCGGTCGCTCTCGCCGGTGCACCATCTCGCCGCGGTCCCGGTGGAGGAGTTCGCCCGGCGCCGTTCCTGCTGGTCCTGGTGATGACCGGCGCGCCCGTGACCGCGGGTCTGGTGGGGTCCAGGCGTCGGCAGGTGGTCACAGGCTGACTGCGACCGGACGGGGCGTTGGTAGCCTCTGCCGGGTGACGAGGACTCGTGGACGGCCGCGCCGCAACCCCGGGTCGCCGACCGGACTCGGCAGCGAGCAGGACATCCTGCACGCCGCGGGCGAACTGTTCGTCACCAAGGGATTCGGCCGTACCAGCACCCGGGCCATCGCCGAGGGCGCGGGCCTGCAGCAGGCCAGCGTCTACCACTGGTTCAGCTCCAAGGACGAGATCCTGCTCCGGCTGGTGCTCGGCACCGTGATCCCGTCCCACCGGATCGCCGACCGGTTGCTCGAGAGCGACGCCCCGGGACACGTGCTGTTGTGGGCCCTGGCGTACGCCGATGCGCGGCTGCTGCACGAGGATCCGCAGAACCTGGGTGTGCTGTACTTCGAACCGGCTCTCGACGGCGACCATTTCAGCGAGTTCCACGAGGTCCGGGACTCGCTGCACGAGGCCTACCGGGTGCTGCTCGAGCGCACGACGGGGGAACGCGCCACTGACGTCGACGTGGCGATGGTCGTCGGACTGGTGGAGAACGTCATCACCTACCGGCGCCGGACGCGGTCACCGATTCCGGACGACACCCCGGCCCGGGTCGCCGATGCCGCACTGACGCTGGCGCGGGTCCCGGACCTCCTCACCGACGAGACCCGGGCCCGGGGAACCGAGAATCTCGCTGCTCTCGATCCCCCGGGCCCGGGGTCTGTCGACTGACGCCGCCCGCTGGGTGTACTGACGGCTAGGCCCTCGCGGGAACCTCGACGTCCCGGTCCGGTTCCGGCTCGTCGACGGAGGGTGTCGCCGTGGCCTTCCGGGGGTCGGGCCGTGTGTCGGTGGCGGCCACCGCCACGTAGACCACGAAGGACACGGCTGCGGCGAGGAACGTCGTCCAGCCGTCGACGCTGGTGGTGATCACCTCGTTCGGGAAGTACAGCAGGGTGTTGTCCACCCCGTAGATGGTCGGGGTGAAGACGAAGAACCCGAGCCGCACGCCCAGTCCCAGCGCGGCGGAGATGACCAGCGCCCTCGTGCTGACCAGGCGGGTCCACAGGGAGAGCAGGAACGGCACCACGAGACTCGCGCACAGCAGGTCGAAGGTCAGCGTGAGGAGGATCCCGGTGTGGTTGACCCGGAGTGCGACGACGATGCCGATGGCCGCGACGGGGACCATCGCCCACCGGGAGGCCTGGAGCACGCTCAACCGCAGATTCCTGGTGTCGAGGATGGTGCCCACGACGATGGACGAGGTCGCGAGGAGGATGCCGCTGACCGTGGTGAGGGAGGCGGCCAGCAGGGCCGAGATGACCAGCATCGCGATCGGGGTGGGTACCGGCCCGGTGAGGAGTTGGAAGAGGATCGGCGACTCGGAGCCGCTGTCCCCGAGCAGTCCCGCCCCGGCCACGGCGACCGCGGCCAGCGGGACGCACAGGACCACGGTCCCGACGGCGGCGATCAGGCTGGCCGCCCTGGCGCCCCGGGCGGACCTGGCCGAGGACACGCGTTGGAAGACGTCGATGGCCACCAGGTTGCCGAAGCCCAGCGCGAAGAGCGTCGCCCAGTTGATCGCCGCGCCCGCCGCAGGGGCGGTCAGCTGTTCGAGATCCGAGATGCCCAACCCCTCGGCAGCGGTGTACCCGGGGCCGAGGAACATCCACAGCGTCAGCCCGACGAACCCGACCCCCATCACCACCATGAGGAACAGTCCCGTGTACACGGACGCGAACATCCCGCCGACCATCGTGTAGGCGAGGATCGCGACGGTGACGAACACGATCGCGGCCCAGTAGGGCACCCCGACGAAGTGGTCCATCATGTGTCCCAGGGCGACGAGGTTGCCCGCCATGAGGATGCCGAAGCTGGAGACCGTCAGGACGGCCGACAGTATCTCGCCGGTGCGGCCGAACGTCTGCCGGAAGTAACCGGGCAGGGAGTACAGCTCGCGCTCCCGGACCTTCTCGGCCACGAAGAGCCCCATCAACAGGAACGACACGGCGATCCCCAGGGGCATCGCGGCTCCGGCCCAGAATCCGAAACCGCCCGCGAGATCCGCCGCTCCGACGGTCGCGTTGGAGTCGATCACCTGGGACATCAGCAGGACGGCGACGAGCGGCACGGTCAGCGTGCGGCCGGCGACGGCGAAGTTGCGGTTCTCTCCCCGCACCCTCTTCGACGACAGCAGACCCAGGACGACGAGCAGGGCGACGGTGCCGCCGATGGCGAGACTGATCATCGGGTCTCACCCACCAGGGCGGTCTCGCGACCGAGCGAGTACAGGGGACGCGCGCCCTCCGGCAGTGCGACCTCACCGTCCGCGATCCGCCTCCTCAGGTAGGCGAAGCTCTGCGCGGTCTGGGCGAACAGGTGCTCGCCGGAGTGCATCGGCTCGTACACGGAGTCATTGGACCCGGGGAACGTCAGGGGAGCGACCACCGTGTCGTAGTCGACCGTGAAGAACAACGGGTAGGAATACCGTTCCCGCGAGACCTTCCGGACCCGGTGCGAGGTGGCGACGAAGGCGCCGTTGGTCCACACCTCCAGCAGGTCCCCGATGTTCACGACGATGGCGTCCTCGCGGAACGGGACCTCGATCCACTCTCCCCGGCCGTTCATCACCTCCAGCCCGGGAGCGGTGGGCCTCAGCAGGGTCAACGCCTCGTAGTCGGTGTGCGCTCCGATCCCGGGACGGTCATGGGCGTCAGGGTTGTGCGGGTAGTGGATGAGACGCAGCTGCGAGGGCGGCTGGGTCACCGACCCGAGGAACGTGTCGGGATCGAGGTCGAGGTACCGGGCGAACGCCGCGAGGAGCCGCGACCCGAGGGTGAACACCTCGTCGTAGTAGGTCGTCACCGCCTCACGGAACCCCGGCAGATCGGGCCACTGGTTCGGCCCGAGCAGCGGATTGCCGGCCACGTACTCCGGATGGTCCGCCGGCAGATCGATGGACAGGTCGAAGGCCTCCTTGAGGTCGGGGGTCGCGCCGGCGAAGACCTCCTCACCGACCGGGACGTACCCGCGGTGATTGGTGGAGTTGCCGATGTACACCTGCTGCTTGACGGCGTCGGGTTGGGCGAAGAACCGTTGCGAGGCCTCGTGCATGGCTGCGAAGGTCTCGTCGGCCACGCCGTGGTTGACGATGAGGAGGAACCCGACGCCTCGGGCCGCCTCGCCGAGCCGGTCGACGCACTCCTGAGAGGGGCCACCGGGATCGGCGAGCGTGGACACATCGATGATCGGGATCGACTCGAAGTCGGTGGTGGGACGGTGGAGGTCAGGCATTGTCGGCTCCTGGGTGGGCTGGTCGGGGCGGGTGGGACGGTCGGGCTGGGGGTATCGGTCCGGCGTCGTGGATCGGGTCGAAGAACGTGGACGTGCTGCCGCCCTCGCCGGTCTGCCAGGAGAGTGCGAAGCGGCCGTCCGACTCGGGGGAGAGGAAGAACCGGGGAGGCTCGGGGACCGACCACGACGAGTACCGGGCGCTCCAGCCCCGGTCGGTCCGTGACCCGATGTGCACCGATGCCGGCCGGTTCCCGGCGGAGTCGGCGCCGAGCGCGAGGCCGAAGCGGTCGCCCACGCAGACGACCACGGCCTCGGTTCCCTGGTCGTCGACCCCTCGGGCCTCCCACACCGGGCCGGGCTCGTCGGCGCAGCGCTGCCAGAGTTCGACGTAGTCGAGTTGCCGGCCCGCCTCCAGCAGGCCCCACCCCGGCACGTCGAAGAGTTGCCCGATGTCGGCGGAGCCGAAGGCCTCCCCGGCGGCGATGGCGTGGACCCATTCGAACTCGCCGGTGGCCGGGTCCGTGCACTCGAGTTCTCCGGCGAACCCCATGCGGAAGTGCGTCGCGCCTGCGGCGTCGGTGGAGAACCGCGCGTCGCAGAAGTACTGGTCACCCTGGATCCAGACGACGTCCGAGCACTGGTCGGGGACGGAGTCGCGGGAGTGGAACAGGTGGCGCCGGTAGGCCGCGGGGGCCGGGCGCGGGACGGGTTCCATAGGACTCCTTCAAATCGATCACTTGATCGGAAGTAGTCAAACGGTGGTGCGTTGCCGCGCTGTTACGTAGGCGTCAAAGGATGAGAAATTGGGTGATCACCGCTGGGCGCGTGCCGGTCGTCCCGGCGTCGGCGACACACCGCGAAGCGCCCGCGATCAGCTCGTAGAGTGGCGCCATGAACCTGCTCCTGCTGTCCCTCGGCGTGGGCGCCGTCCCCGACTTCCTCGCCGAGCACGTGAACCGTCCCGCACCCGTGGTGCGCATCGGATATCTGAACGATGCCGCCAGCCCGTACGCGGGGGCCGGGTTCGTGGCCGCGGAACGCGCGCAGTTGGCGGACCTGGGGTACGTCCTGACCGACCTCACCGCCGCCGATATCGACGACCCGCGTGAGTTCGCCGCCCTGCTCGACGGGCTCGACGCCCTGTACGTCGCCGGCGGCAACACCTTCGTGCTCCTGGCGGCGCTGCGCCGACACGGCGCGGATGCGGCCGTGGTCGAGCGGGTGCGGGCGGGGCTGCCCTACATCGGCTCA
>NZ_JAALDV010000119.1:0-14434 GCF_014145045.1 Dietzia sp. DQ12-76 | reverse complement strand
CTGGCCGACGGCCTCGTCGCGGCGGGTGTCCAGGTGGTCCACGCCGACTTCTTCGACACCGTCCTGGCCCGGGTGCCGGGCCGCGCCTCCGAGGTGCTGGCCGCCGCCGCCGAGCGGGGGGTGAACCTGTGGAAGGTCGACGACGACCACGTGTCCATCGCCTGCGACGAGGCCACCACCGGGGACCACGTCGCGCTCGTCCTCGAGGCGTTCGGGGCAGATGTGGCCGACGTCGCGGACGCAGGCGAGTTGGAGGTCCTCGTCGACCCCGCCTACGGCGACCGGACCTCGCCGTTCCTCGAGCACGAGGCGTTCGTGAAGTACCGGACCGAGACCGCGATGCTGCGCTATCTGCGCGCCCTGGCAGACAAGGATCTCGCCCTGGACCGCACCATGATCCCGTTGGGGTCCTGCACCATGAAGCTCAACGCGACCACGGAGATGGAGCCCATCACGTGGCCCGAGTTCGCCGGGCTCCACCCGTTCGCGCCGGCCGAGCAGACCCGCGGCATCCGCCGGCTGGTGGCCGACGTCGAGCAGTGGCTCGTCGACATCACGGGCTACGCCGCGGTGAGCCTGCAGCCCAACGCGGGCAGCCAGGGCGAGTACGCGGGACTGTTGGCGATCCGGCAGTACCACCGCTCCCGCGGCGACGAGGACCGCAGGGTGTGCCTGATCCCGTCCTCGGCACACGGGACCAACGCCGCGTCCGCGGTGATGGCCGGGATGAAGGTCGTCGTCGTCGGCTGTCGGCCCAACGGTGACGTGGACGTCGACGACCTCAAGGAGAAGGTCGAGCGGCACGCTGCCGAGCTCTCGGCCATCATGATCACCTACCCGTCGACGCACGGGGTGTACGAGCACGACATCGAGCAGATCTGCGCGATCGTGCACGACGCGGGGGGTCAGGTCTACATCGACGGGGCCAACCTCAACGCCCTCGTGGGGGTCGCCCGGCCGGGGCGGTTCGGTGGCGATGTCAGCCACCTCAACCTGCACAAGACCTTCTGCATCCCCCACGGGGGCGGCGGTCCCGGGGTCGGCCCGGTCGCGGTGGCGGAGCACCTGCGTGAGTTCCTGCCAGGCCACCCGTACGAGGACGGTCTGGGCTCAGGCGCGGTGGTCTCGGCCGCGGCGTTCGGATCCGCGTCGATCCTCCCCATCACGTGGGCCTACGTCCGCATGATGGGCGCGGACGGACTGCGCCGCGCCACCCTCACGGCCATCGCGAGCGCCAACTACCTGGCCCGCCGTATCGGGCAGGACTTCCCGGTGCTGTACTCCGGGGACGGTGGGTGGGTCGCCCACGAGTGCATCCTCGATCTCCGGCCGCTCATCGACTCGGTGGGCATCTCGATCGACGACGTGGCCAAGAGACTGGCGGACTACGGATTCCACGCCCCCACGATGAGCTTCCCGGTCCCCAACACCCTGATGGTGGAGCCGACGGAGAGCGAGGACCTGGCCGAGTTGGACGCGTTCTGCGACGCGATGGCGGCGATCCGCGCCGAGATCGCCCGGGTCGAGGCGGGCGAGTGGACCGTGGAGGACAACCCGCTACGCGGGGCGCCCCACACCGCCGAGAGCGTCTCCGCGGATCAGTGGGATCACGCCTACCCCCGCAGCCTCGCGGGCTACCCGCTGGGGACGGTCTGGCGCCCGAAGGTCTGGCCCGCGGTTCGCCGGATCGACGGTGCCTACGGCGACCGCAACCTGGTGTGTTCGTGCCCTCCACTGGACGCGTTCGCCGAGGACTGAGTCGAGGCGCCCCGGGGGCCGGGCTGACGGGCGGCCCGGGGTGTCGTACCCGCGTGAGACCGTGCGGGCATGACGACGACCGGATCCCGTCCCATCCCGGACCTGCCCTCTGCGTGTCTCAGGTGGTGCCGCGCCCAGCCCCCGGCTCTCCTGGTGGCGGACGAATACGTGGAGATCGACCTCGACCTGTGGAACCTCAGGTTGGCCGAGCGCCGCGTCGACCTCCGCCTGGTCGCCGGTGGGCCGGACGGCGGCCGGGTCGAGACCGGTTCCGGATACCTCCGAAGGAGTGACCTGTGGGCGGCGGGTCGCCGGGCGCGCGGGAGCCTGGAGGAGTCGGTCATCGCGCTCTACATGTGCGCGGCCTGGCTCTCCGGTCACCCGCTGAGGTCAGGAGTGCGTCGGGGGCTCCCGGATTTCCGCGTGCCCGAGCGGGACCGGTCCGGGTGGCGTTCGATATCCTCCCACGGCTATCCCCTGGTCCTGCACGAGGTGGCGAACTGGCTGGACACGCCGGGGGAGGCGATGAACCTCCTGCGCAACGGTGCGCCACACGGCAGGGCCGGCAGGGGGGTGCCCGATCTCGGGTTCCCACTCGCGTCGCTCTACCTCTCGTCGCTGGGCATGGCGTGGTCGCAGCCGCACATCGTTCCCGTCGACCCGGCCGGAATCGGCACTCTCGTCCACGCCGGGTGGACGGAGATCGAGTCGATCGGCCGGATGACGCCTCGCAGGTACCAGTGGTACCTGGAGTTGATCTCCGCGTGGGCGGAGGAGGCCGCCGTGGACCCGCTCGTCGTGGAGATGTGGTTGGTGCGCGACTGGTACGAGCGACGCTCTCTGGTCGCCCCCACGGGGTCGTCCGCCCATTACCCACCGGGAGGTCGGCTGCGGTGAGTCCTTGACAGGGGCTAGGGTCCGGTTCATGGAACCGCAGCACATGACCGTCGATGTACCGGTCGGCACGCTCGACGTCCTGGACTGGTGTGCGATCGGAGCGGAGCGGGGGACCGTGCTGGCGTTGCACGGCTTCCCGGAGTCGCCCTGGGAGTGGGAGGCCGTCGCCGGGACGCTGACGCGGCAGGGCCTCCGGGTCGTCGCTCCGGCTCAGCGTGGCTATTCGGCCGGCGCCCGTCCGGAGGACGTCGGAGAGTACGCGATCGAGCACCTGAGTGCGGACGCACTCGCGGTCGTCGATCAGCTGGGTCTGGACTCCGTGCACGTCCTCGGCCACGACTGGGGGGCATCGGTCGCGTGGTGGCTCGCCGGCCACGATCCCGAGCGGGTGAGCAGCCTCACGGCTGTGTCCGTGCCCCACCTGACCGAGTTCGCCCGGGCTCTGGAGTCGGACCCGGACCAACGGGCACGGTCGGCGTACTTCGCACTGTTCCGACAGGCGGGGAAAGCCGAGGACGTCCTTCTTCAGGACGGGGCCCGGCGGTTGCGTGAGATGTTCGACGAGCACGTGTCGGAGGAGCTCGTGGCACGGCACCTCCACCTGGTCGGCTCCCGGGCAGGGCTGACGGGCGCGCT
Source organism: Dietzia sp. DQ12-76 (assembly GCF_014145045.1). Lineage (NCBI taxonomy): Bacteria > Bacillati > Actinomycetota > Actinomycetes > Mycobacteriales > Dietziaceae > Dietzia > Dietzia sp. DQ12-76. Next base: position 11,143 of record NZ_JAALDV010000119.1, on the reverse strand, counting down.
CAACTGGTACCGCGCGATGCGGCGGTACGACCTGCCGGACATATCGGTTCCCACGACCTATCTGTGGGGACGGGACGACCCGGCGATCGGGCGCACCGGTGCGGAGGCCACCGCCTCGCGGATGACCGGGGAGTACCGATTCGTTCCGTTGTCCGGCGTGGGGCACTGGATCCCGGAGCAGGCTCCCGACGTGGTGGCCGCGGAGGTCCTTGACCGGGTCAGCTCTGACGCAGCTCCCGCTTGAGGAGCTTTCCCGACTGGTTACGCGGCAGTTCGTCCACGAAGACCACGCGTTTGGGCACCTTGAACGGCGCGAGATGGGCGCGGGTGCCTTCGATGATCTCGGACTCGCTTGCGTGCGCGTCGCCTCTGAGCACCACCACCGCGGTGACGGCCTCGATCCACTTGGCGTCCGGCGTTCCGATCACCGCCACCTCTGCGACCCGGTCGTCCTTGTAGACCGCGTCCTCGACCTCCCGGGATGCCACCAGGACGCCACCGGTGTTGATGACGTCCTTGATCCGGTCCACGACCTCGATGAACCCCTCGGCGTCCCGCACCACGAGATCGCCGGAGTGGAACCATCCGTCGCGGAACGCCTCTGCCGTGGCCTCGGGCTTGTTCCAGTAGCCCCGGCACAACTGGGGAGAGCGGTAGACCACCTCGCCGCGGTCGCCGGCCGCGACCTCGGCACCGGTCTCGTCCACGACCCTGGCCTCGACGAAGAAGACGGGTCGGCCCGCGCTCGCGGGACGGGCGTCGTGTTCCTCGGGGCGCAGGACGCTGGCCAGCGGCCCGATCTCCGACTGCCCGAAGCAGTTGTAGAACCCGAGGTCGGGATACCTTCCCCGGAGCCGCTGGAGCACGGTCACCGGCATGATCGAGGCACCGTACTGTGCCTTGCGCAGACTCGACAGGTCGCGTGAGTCCAGATCGGGGTGTGAGGCCAGGGGTACCCAGACCGTCGGCGCGAGGAACAGCGAACCGATCCTGTCGACCTCGATCCGTCGCAGGATCTCCGGGATGTCCGGGGCCGCCATGAGGTGGACCGTCGCACCCAGGGACAGATAGGGGAGCGCGAAGACGTGCATCGCGGCCGAGTGGTAGAGGGGCATCGTCACCAGCGGCTCGTCGTCGGACGTGAAGTCGAGGGCGAGGATGCAGCTCACGTACTCGTGTACCAACGCCGAATGGGTCATCATCGCGCCCTTGGGGCGCGAGGTGGTCCCCGAGGTGTAGAGGAGTTGCGCCAGGTCGGTGCCGCTGGCCGGGGACTCCATCGCCGTGCACGCAGAGCCGTCGAGGGCGGACGCCAGGACGGTGCCGTCCGCGGGTTCCCCCGCGGGGGGCAGTAGCGCGAGGGACCGCACCCCGGGCAGGGTCTGGAGCACCTCGGTCAGGGTGGGCGCTTGCGCCGGGTCCACCAGGACAAGCGACGACCCCGAGTCGGTCAGCAGATACTCCAGCTCGCTCCCGGTCAGGGCGTAGTTGACGGGTACGTGGGTGAACCCGGCACGCGAGGTGGCGAGGAAGGCGATGAGGTAGGCATCGGAGTTGACGCCGTAGGCGGCCACCCGGGCCTTGTCCTCGAGGCCCAGGCCGGAGAGCATCGTCGCCACCCGGTCGACCGCCGAGTCCAGGGCCGCATAGGTCCACCGGCGGTCGGCGAAGGTCAGTGCCACCCGGTCCGGGAACCGGGCGGCCGAACGGCGCAGGACGGCATCGATCGTGCTGGAGCTCGCAGTGGAGCTCAGAGCGGAATTGACGGAGGGGCCCGTGGCGGAACCGGAGGCTCGAGGGGTGGTGGTCATCCGGTCAGCCTAGAGGCCGTCCGGTGCGGTCATGGTTCGGCTCTGATGATCCCCAACACCTCCGGGGGTACCGCCCCGCTGCTGTCCCGCGGGGTCCAGTGCTCGCTCGGGACCCACTGCGATCCGCAGCCGCGGCAGGCGAACACGGGCTCGCCGCGACGTTCCGCCGGGGTCCTGGTCCACTGGCACAGGTCCCGACACGAGCGGACCCGCAAGGGGACGTCATCGGGATCGGACCGGCGACCGGCGCGGAACGGGAGAGCACTGAACCTGGACATGTCTCCGCCGAGCATAGCCGGACAGCGGGTGGGTAGCCTGACCGCGGACCCGGGTGGACTGAGGAGGCGCACGTGAGCGAATGCCCCTGCGGGAGCCGGCGCGCTCTCGGAGCCTGCTGCGGTCCGCTCGTGGACGACGGTGTCCCCGCCGAGACCGCCGAGCAACTCATGAGATCCCGGTACACGGCCTTCGTCCTGGGTCGGGAGGATCATCTCTGGCGCACCTGGCATCCGCGGACGAGGCCGGCCCGTGTGGAGGCCGGAGACGTGGAGTGGACCGGGCTCACGATCCTCGACGTGGTGTCCGGTGGTTCCGACGACCGGATCGGGACCGTGGAGTTCGAGGCCCGCTACGTCGGGCCCGGCGGGCCTGCAGTCCTGCGCGAGCGGTCGGTGTTCGAGCGCCGAGGTGGTCGCTGGACCTATCTCGAGGGCACCGTGTCACCGGAGGGCACCGTGTCACCGGAGGGCACTGTTGCACCGGAGGGCTCTGCTCCTCCCGAGGGCCGGGGCCCTCTCGTGTCCTAGGAGGCCGCCGGGTCCTCCGGCTGGCGGGTCACGGTGACCGAACCGATGGTCCTCGGGGTGACCACGTCGATCCGTCCGATCCGGTGCCCCCGGGGCATCGTCCAGGCGACCATCCCGCGGATCTCCTCGCCGGGGAAGCTCAGGACCGACGGCACCAGGGGGTCCTCGATCGTTCCCGTGGGATTCTCGATCCGCTCGAAGGGCCTTCCCGCCGGGTCGAAGGCGGAGAAGTCCTCGGGGCCCAGTTCGGGCTGACCGGACGCCTGCACCACCCGGACGTCCACCACGACCACCGCGTCCGAGTACACGGTGGAGGGCACGATACGCAGGTCAGACAGTGTCAGGGTGGCGTCCCAGGCGTCACCGGCCACGGGGAACGGCCTGTCGAACTGCTGCGACGACGGCAGGGGACCCGACTGCTCGCCGGTCTGGACCGGGACGCCCACGGTGTCGTCGTCGCCGAACAGGGACGCCGGCGAGCAGGCCGGTGCGGACACGGCCGCGCTCACGATCACTGCGGCGAGGACGGCGCGACGCATTCTGGCGCTCCTGGGGCGAGGTCTCACACCGGGCACGTCCCGGCACGGTCCCAGATCTTACTGCTCCCGCGGTCGGTGGTCATCGGCGGCGCGCAGGTCACGCCATCGTCGGCCCGTGACCCGGTGCGCGAGATCGGAGTAGACGTCGTCGAGCTCGGCGGAGATCTCGGCCAGGTGGATCTTGAAGTTGACCGGGACGAACACCCTGTCGACGAACTCCGCCTCGGCGGAGATCGTCTCGCCGTCGAAGACGTACCGGCACCACAACGAGTCTCGGTTGAGGATCGCGACCTCGGCCTCCGCGGCCGCGGGGTCCTCCACGGACGACACGAGCGGGCTTCGCAACACCACGAGCGGAAGCGATCGGTGTGCACGGATGAACAGCAGCACGTATCCGGCGGGAACGGTGAACACGTCGTGCTCGTCGGGCGTGACCCGCCTCTGGTACACCTCTGACAGCACCGACTCCAGGGCCCTGGTCGCCTCGTCGGGGGTGGCGATCATCCGGGGACGGAAGTCGACATCCGCGGGCGCGGGGTCCTCGGAGCGGCCCGTCGACGGATCCTGCGGCTCGGACACAGACGGGTCCTGCGGCTCGGACACATCGTGGAGGAAGACCGGGTGGGGGATTCCGAAGACCCGCTCCATCGTGCCGGCGACGAGGTGCGCCACCTCCGGTGCACGATCGACCGGGAACGTCAGACCGAGTCCCGATTCCGTGGACGCTCCCGGCGCCCACCCGAGCGCGACGAGTTGCCGGAGCCGGACCGGCCCCAACGGTTCCGGCGAGTCCTCGGACCCCCCGCCGGAGACCTCTGCGTGGATGTTGCCGTCGCCGGCAGCGGTGAAACGCACGTACGGGGTCCGGGTGGACGGGGAGCCGAGCACGGGGACGGCCAGGTCGAAGGTCGCTCCCGGGACGAGGTCACGCAGGAGTTCGGCCAGGCGAGCCGCGAAGCGATCCCACCCGGCGGCGATCGACGTGTCCACGTCGAACTCGAAATCCGGCATGAGTGGCAGTCAACCACCGCGCAGCCGGGTGCGTCGGCACTTCGAGATGTCCGGTGGCGGCGATCAGATCCCCGACTCCGGACGGCCGGCCTGGTAGTCGGACCAGTATTCGTCAGAACCGTCGAAGCGCACGCGCACCCCGCCTCGGTGTTCGACGACCTCCGGTTGTACGGGTGTGATGGCGCGCTCGGAGGCCAGAGCAGCCGCGACGTCCGGGAACCCGGCGAGGACCCGGAGCTGGGTCCACGTCGGGGGCAGGAGCATGGACCGTCCGGACCGGAAGTCGGAGAGGAGGTCGACGGGACGGGCCCACATGGTCATGTCGACCTCGGTCGTGAGGTCGTCGGGTTCCTGCCCCTCCGGCAACGCGGCGAGGAAGAACCGTGTGTCATACCTCCGCGACTCCACCGTGGGCGTGATCCAGTGGTCGTAGGGTCGGAGTCTGCCCGCCGCGAGGGAGAGCCCCTCGTCGGCGAGGAACCGGCTGAAGGTCAGCCGGTGACTCTCCAGTTCCTCGCGACTCGAGTGGTATCGACCCGCGTCCGCGACCGGGGATCCGTCGGCGTGGTCGGCGAGGAGGACGCCACATTCCTCGAAGGTCTCCCTCGCGGCCGCACACACCAACCGGCGCGCCCGCGGTACGTCGCAGCCGAACCGCTCCGCCCACCACTCGGGCGCTTTCCCGGTCCACGCCAGCTCCGGATCATCGTCGCTGGCGTCCACACCCCCTCCCGGGAACACCGTCATGCCCCCGGCGAAGGCCATTCCCCGGACCCGGCGCGCCACGAACACCTCGGGTCCGCGCTCGGAGTCCCGTATCACCATCACCGTGGACGCGTCCTTGATCGGGCGGGTCACGGCGTGGGTATCGGTGTCGTTGCCCTCAGTCATGCGAACAAGTCTCACCCGGAGGGGTGCGGGGCCCGTCGTCGGGGTGGCCTGGGCGAGGGCGTCAGTGCGCGCGGTCCGGCGCGACCCGGTGGGCGAGTGCGCCGTGCAGGACCCGTTCGACATGCTCGCGCAGGTCGGCCCGGTGATCACGGCCCGGCGACCGATCGATCCCCGAACGAACGATGCACATGTAAAGGACATCGAAGACCGTCTGGGCGGGGCCGTCGAGGTCCGAGGCCTCCAGCGGGCCCGGGGAATGCCGGGCGAGGATCAGGCCGATGATCCCCCGGAGCTCCCGGAGGATGCGCTGCGCCTCCGCGCGATGGGGCCCGGGTTCCCCGAACACGGTCTCGCGATGATAGGCGACGATGTTCTCCGGCTGGTTCTCGAGTGCGGAGAACAGGGGGCCGCACAGCGCGACGAGGTCCTCGACCGGGTCGCCGGTGTCCGGGACGGTCTCGACCATGGCCCGGAACTCCTCATTGGCCACCATGCACAGGAGCTCGCCCTTCGACCGGGCGTACCGGAATAGCGTCCCGGTGCCGACCTCCGCCTGCTCGGCTACCTCCTGCGTGGTGACCGACGAGTACCCGTTGCGGAAGAACAGGTCTCGGGCGGCAGCGAGGATCCGACGCTGCTTGTCCGCCTTGTTCAGCTCCCGGCGTCCGGGCCCACGGTCGTCGCGGTTCAGGGTCACGAGAACCACTCCGTGGGCTTGCCCGCCACCAGGAGGAGGGAGAAGACCACCGCCACCACGACGAGGGTCACGATGAGGGCGACCACCGGGGACCGGAGCGCGAAGGCCAGGACGCGCTCGGCGGGGGAGTGAGGCTGTTCGCTCCCCGGCCCGAGTCGCCACCGACCGTCGAGGAGACCGCGGCGTTCGACGGACCTCTCGAACGGCACGGTGGCGTAGGGCACGACGGCGGAGAGCAGGCCCAGCAGACCTGTGCCCGCGGACCAGCGCTTGTCCGTCCACACCGCCACGGTCGCCACGGAGTAGCACAGGAACACGAAACCGTGGATGCTGCCACCGACCGTGGTGGCCCAGTCGAGCCCGAACCCGTACTTGCCGATCATCCCCAGGATGAGCAACGTCCAGGTGATCACCTCCGCGAACGCGAGCCTCTTGTACAGGATGCGGGGGGTCACAGATGTCCTCCAGGGGTCGTTCAGGGGTCGGTTCGGTGTTCGTCGGTCATCGTACGGACGCCGGATCCGCCGCCCGGTTCAGCCTCCCGGCTCGGTCACCCGGTGAGCGTCAGGGACGCGAAGCGGACCTCCCCCGCCTCGTCACTGGCGCCCAGGTCCACGACGGCCTCGACGGCCCAACCGTGGTCGTTCTCGGGATCGTCCAGGACCTGCCGGACCCTCCAGGTTCCCGGCTCCACCCCGTCGCCCGATTCGGCGACGGAGAACAGAGCGGGCCCACGTGCCGCGGGCCCGGTGCCGATCGCGTCGTACTCGTCCCAGTACGCGTCGATCTCGGTGTCCCAGTCGGGATGGTCGGGGACGTCGGCGTCGAGTCGGGCGAGCGTGTCGATGTCGTCCCGCGCCAACAGCTCGACCCGTCGGAACATCGCGTTGCGGACCATCACCCGGAACGCCCGCAGGTTGGCGGTGACGGGTCGGGTGCCGCCGGTCGACTGCCCGAATGCGAGCTCCGCCACCTGGTCCGGCGAGACCTCCGGGTCGGTGAGCAGCTCCCATTCGTCCAACAGGCTCGAGTCGACCTGGCGGACGAGTTCCCCGAGCCATTCCACCAGGTCATCGAACTCCTCGGTCCGACGCTCTGCGGGAACGGTCTGCCGTAGTGCCCGGTAGGCGTCGGTGAGATAGCGCAGGACGGAGCCCTCGGACCGGCTGAGACCGTATGCGGAGACCAGATCGGAGAACGTCATTCCCCGCTCGACCATCTCGCGGATCACGGACTTCGGCGACGGCTCGATCCCCGCGACCCACGGGTGACCGGCGCGGTAGGCGTCGTAGGCGTCGGCGAGGAGGTCCGCGAGGGGCGTGGGCCAGGTGATGTCCTCGACGAGCTCCATCCGCTCGGAGTACTCCACCCCCTCGGCCTTGAGGGCCCCGATCGCCTCACCTCGGGCGGCCCGCTGCTGTGCGTAGAGGATCGGGCGCGGGTCGTCGAGAACGGACTCGATCACCGAGACCAGGTCCAGGACCGGGGTGGGGGAGTCGGGGTCGAGAACCTCCATCGCGGCGATCGCGAACGGGGCGAGGGGCTGGTTGAGGGCGAAGTCCCGTTGTAGGTCCACGGTCAGTCGGACGTGCCGACCCTCGTCGTCCGGTTCCGTCATCCGCTCGACGATGCCCGCCGTCTCGAGCCCTCGGAAGAGCTCGATGGACCGCAGGACGTGCTGCCGTACGCGGGCCCTGGTCTCGTGTGAGGACAGCAGCAGATGCCGCATGTGGGTGTAGCAGCTCCCGGGCCGGGAGATCACGTTGAGCAGCATCGCGTTGTCGACCTCGAAGCGACTGGTCAGCTGCTCGGGCTGGGCACCGACGAGCTTGTCGAACGTGGAGCGGGACCAGTTGACGAATCCCTCCGGAGGCTTCTTCTTGGCGGACTTGCTCTTCTTCTTGGGGTTGGCGGCGGTCTTGGCTGCCGCCTTGGCGTTCTCGACCTCGTGCTCGGGTGCGAGCACCACCACCAGCCCCTCGGTGTCGAAGCCCGCGCGGCCCGCGCGGCCGGCGATCTGGTGGAACTCCCTGGCCTTGAGAACCCGCTGCCGGCGGCCGTCGAACTTGGTCAGGCCCGTGAACAGAACGGTCCGGATGGGGACGTTGATGCCGACGCCGAGGGTGTCGGTCCCACAGATGACGGTGAGCAACCCGTCCTGCGCGAGCCGTTCCACGAGGCGGCGGTACTTCGGGAGCATGCCCGCGTGGTGAACGCCGATCCCGTGCAGGAGCAGTTTGCGCAGGTTCCGACCGAAGGTGGTCGTGAACCTGAAGCCGCCGATCTGCTCGGCGATCGCGGCCTTGCGCTCCTTGGAGGACACGGCGACCGAGGTCAGCGCCTGCGCCTGTTCCAGGGCGGAGGCCTGGGTGAAGTGGACGATGTACACGGGGGCCTTGCCGTCGCGGAGCAGGAGTTCGACCGATTCGTGGACGCTCTGCAGCGCGTAGTCGAACGTCAGCGGGACCGGCCGCTCGGTTCCCCCGACGAGCGTGCACTCCCGGCCGGTGCGGGTGCGCAGGTCGTCGATCAGCCAGTCGACGTCCCCGAGAGTGGCGGACATGAGGAGGAACTGCGTGTCGGGGAGTTCGATGAGCGGCACCTGCCAGGCCCAGCCCCGGTCGGGTTCGGAGTAGTAGTGGAACTCGTCCATCACCACCTGGCCGATGTCGGCATCGGCGCCCTCCCTCAGCGCGATGTTGGCGACGATCTCCGCGGTGGCACAGACGATCGGCGCATCGGCGTTGACGGAGGCGTCACCGGTGAGCATTCCCACGTTCTCCGCGCCGAACACCGCGCACAGGGAGAAGAACTTCTCGCTGACGAGTGCCTTGATCGGCGCGGTGTAGTAGCTCCGCGCCCCCCTGGCCATCGCGGAGAAGTGCGCGCCCAGCGCGACCAGGGACTTTCCCGATCCGGTCGGGGTGGCCAGGACGACGTGGCTCCCCGCCGCCACCTCGAGGACCGCCTCCTCCTGGGCCGGATAGAGGGTCAGGCCCTGGGCGTCGGCCCATGCCACGAAGGCGTCGAAGACCGCCTCCTCCAGGAGATCGGAGGGGACGTCGTCCAGGTCGGCGAGGAGTTCGGGCAGGTGCACCAGACCGAGCCTAGCCGCCGGGCCGACACCGCCCTCCCGTGCTACTGGGCGCCAGGCCCGTCCTCGCCGGTCTGTTCCGCGAGGAACCGCTCGAACTCCGCGCCGATCTCGTCTCCGGACGGGAGGGGGGTGCCGCCGGGATTCAGCGAGTCGGAACCGTGGCGGCTCTCCATGAACGCGTCGTACTGCTTCTCCATCAGCTCCACGGCCGTCCGGATCTCCGGGCTTTCGGCGATCTGGGCGGTGACCTGTGCGGTGAAGTCCGCAGCCGCGGACTCGAGCTCACCCGACGGCAACTCGAGCTGGGAGATCTGTGCGATGTTCCCGACCAGATTGAGGACCGCCGCGGGGTAGGCGGTCTGTGACAGGTACTGGGGGACGTGGACGGTGAAGCCCGCGGACGGGATCCCGTGCTCCGCCATGCGGAGCTCCAGCAGGGCGCTCACATTCCCCGGGACGGAGAACTCCCCGGGCCAGGCGGTGAACCCACGGATGAGGTCCACGTCACTGGCGTGCGCGCTCGCCTGGGTGGGGCGGGTGTGCGGCACCCCGAGGGGGATCGCACCGAGGCCGATCGACATCCGGGCCCCGAACGACCCGGCGAGGTCGATCACGGACTCGGTGAACCCGTCCCACCTCAGGTCCGGTTCGAGACCGGAGAGCAGGAGGAAGGGCGTCCCGTCCGCATCCTTGACCGCGTGCATCTGGATGGTCGGTTCGGAGTACCCGGCGAAATGGTCGAAGGAGTACCGCACCGGCGGTCGACGCGAGCGGTAGTCGACCAGTTTGTCCGCGTCGAACTCCACGATCAGCTGAGAGTCCAGGCTCCCCTTGAGGTGTTCCGTGACACCCTGAATCGCCTGGCCTGCGTCGGAGAAGCCCTCCAACGCGTGCACCAGCACCGGGCCCTGTCCGGATTCCGACCGCAGATCGGGGACGGGCTCGATCAGTCGGTACAGATCGCTGTGCCTGGCCATGTCGACTCCTCTCGTCGCAACACCCCGAATCGTCCGGTCCGGTCCGAATAGGTCGTCCCACCGGGACGGGGTTTCACCTCTGTGCCAACGACAGCGGGCCGCAGATGATTCCCCAACAGTTCCCGTACTCCTCAGCGGTCCGTTCAGGGCCGGTTCGCGGGCGTCCGACGTCGGCGCGTTGTCCGAAGGTTGATCCGGTGCACCGGCACCCACGGTTCGCCCCGACGGCGGAGCGGCGTGAGACGAGGAGACGGGTGGACGACGATGACGGGGAACGGACGGATCGGTGGAGACGGGATGGATGGCACTCCGACGGTGGTGATCACCTCCCCTGAGGAGCTCATCGCGTCAATACCGTCGATGTTGGGCTTCCCGCCGGGCACCGGATCGGTGGTGATCGTGTGTGGACGGACCGCCGGAGGCCGCGCCGGTCCGGTCGTCAGGATGGATGTCGACGGTCTGCTCGGAAGTGATCGGGACGAGCTCTCCGTGCGGGACGAGTTCCCGCCGATGACGGTCGACGACGGCCCGGCGCGCGGGTTGGCACGGTTCTGCGCTCGAGAGGGAGTGACGGGCGTTCATCTGGTGGTGGTCCACGAGGACTGTGCGGACGGGGAGACCGCCGGACTCCTGGCGGAGGACGTCGCCGCGGCGTTCGAGTACTGGCTGGGGTTGTCCGGAACGCAGGTCGTCGGTGCGTACGGGGTCGGCGAGTTCGCACACGGTTCACCGTGGGTCGACCTGTTCGGCATGGTCCGGGGCACGCAGGTGGACCCTGACTCGACGGAGATCGCGGCGGTCCACGCGTTCGACGGCCGGATCCGGGCAGGGTCTCGGGACGAGATCGAGGACCTGTATCTGGAGCGTGATGACGACGCGTGTGACGACGACCCGCACGGCAGCGGACCGGTCAGGCTCGGTGGGTCCCACGAGGTGGACCGAGCGGTGCAGGCACACGAGGACGCGGTCCGGAGCCTGGAGGTGGGGGAGGAGCTCGACGAGGACGTCCTGGCGGGGATCGGACGAGCCCTGCTGGACATCGCGGTGCGGGACGAGGTGTACAGGCGTCTGGCCCAGCGGGGTCTGGGCGATCAGGACGGTCGTCGTCTGCTCTGGTGGTTGCTCGCTCGCCGCAGGCCCGGCCGCGAACGCTCGGTGGCACTGCTGTTGCTGGGAGCCGCGGCGTACTTCGCCGGTGGCGGCGTGCACGCCCGGGCCGCTCTCGAGGCCGCGGTGTCCGCGGATCCGGCGAACTCGCTGGCGCGTCTACTGCTCCATGGTCTGGAGCAGGGGCTCGCACCGGAGCGGCTCCGC